>JAUWPK010000173.1 GCA_030611625.1 Promethearchaeum sp.
TTTTAAAATCAATAAGTGGATAGATGAAAAAAAATGTATATATGCATTTCTTCTGATAAACCTTCAAAAACACAAATGGAAATAATAGATTTTTGTAAAGGATCAAGGAGAATTGTATTTGATCTTGATAAAAAGAGCGATTTTTATAAAGCTAAGAGAACACTAACACCTAAAGGACTTAAGAAAAGAAGAAAGAAAAATAACAAGAGCAATCAAAAGTTAATTCAACGAACTATAACACAAACATTAGATTCATTTTTTAAAATCGATATTCCGAAAATTAAAACCCATGAAAATTTAAAGCCCAAAACAAAAGAAGTAATCAAAAATAAAATAATTATTGAAGATTTTGTAATTCAAGAGTTTGGAACATCAGGAAATCTCGAAGTTATTTGCCCATTCTGCCAAGATATAATTAATTTTGAATATTTTAATCTTGAAGAAAAAAAGAAGAGAGCAACGCGTATTTGCTCATGTGATGCAATTGCACGAATAAGTACACGAGCATTTAATAAAAAAATATTTTCAGATCTTAGAATTCAGAATGATTTTTTTGATAAATTCATTCAAAAAATTGAAAATGAGATACAAGATGAATTTGGCAATCCAATTTTTACCTATGCTTTTCGAAACGACCAAAATATTCTAAAGGATTAAGAATAGATCTCATTAATACAATGTCTTTACCTCCAAATATCTTAAATCGAATTATTCAAGAAAATAATGAACGGGATGACCTAATTTTAGGGAAATTCGCTTATCCTAATAAATTGGCCAAAAGAAAACATAAAGAATTGATTGATTATAGATCACCTTTTACAAGGGATGCAGATCGGATTATTCACAGTTTATCTTTTGCGCGTTATTTTGATAAAACTCAAGCTTTTTTCTGGGTTAATTCTGATATTCACCAACGTCGAATGTTACATGTTCAATTGGTTTCAAAAATGGCGCGAGAATTAGCTATAGTTCTTAAACTAAATCAAGATTTGGTTGAAGCAATCGCATTGGGACATGATATTGGTCATGTTCCATTTGGTCATGATGGAGAAAGAATATTAAGTGGTCTTTGTAGAAAACATGGGATTGGTAGTTATTACCATAATTTCGGCTCAATTCATTTCTTACAGGAAATTGAAATGCAAAATTTAACTCTTCCCGTAGTTGATGGAATTTTATGTCATAATGGGGAAAAACATGATCGATTATTATATCCTTCTCATGTTGAACTCACTTGGGAAAATCATGAGAGAGAAATTCAAAAATTATTAGAAGGTAATGAAAAAAATATTTATCCTAAAACGCTAGAAGGATCATTAGTGCGTGTTGTAGATACAATAAGCTATATTTCAAGAGATATTTTAGATGCAGAACATATGGGTCTATTAAAATTTAGTGATATCCCTAGTTCAGTCCAGAAAATTTTAGGAAATACAAATCGAGGAATAATTAATAGCCTAATTTCCGATTTAATTAAAAATTCAATCGATTGTAATTATATAGCATATAGTGAAGAAGTTTTTAATGCTTTAACCGAATTATATTCATTTAATCTAAATAAAATTTATCTCCATGAAGATAAATTGAAACCTCTTAAGATAATTGAAAAAGCATTTGGTATCCTATGGGATAAGTATTATGATGATTTAATTCAAAAGAAAACTGAGTCGAAAATATATTTAGATCATCTGGAATTGAATTTAAATCAAATAGGAACAAGGTTACCTGAAATCAATTCTTTGGAAAAATACCCGTATACGAATAAAACACCTGAAATAATTGTGCGCGACTTCTTGGCAGGGATGACAGACCAATATTTTTGGGAACTTGCAGGAGAGATTGACACATCTTTGGTTTTTCACCCAGAAACGATTTATTAAAAATAATAATAATAACTCCTTCTTAGCAGAAACAAATATAAATATAAAAATATATACTGTCTATATATTGATTATGGCGTCCCAATCAAATATTCCAAAAATCCTCTCATCTTATGGCACTGCTAAATCAGAAGATCCTGAATATGAAAAATTGGTTACAGACTCGTATGCAAAATCTAGAAAACAAATGCAGAAATCCTTCAATTCGCGATTTTATTAAGAATACCTAATTGTTATTTAAAATGGTTTGACCAAATGTTTTATTTTATAGATACTGATATGCTAATTGCAATATTACATGAAATTTTTTAGAATATGTTTCACATTTGTTGAAGTTAAAACCCCGTTTCGCTTTAAATCTTTAAGAACCTCTTTAACAAAAAGCATTCTATTCTCCAAATCATTTTTTTGTGCGTTATTTACATGATTAATGGTATGATCAATTATTTCTGCAATATTTTTAGAGCTAAGGGTTTTATATTGAGGGTCAATCATTGGGGGTCTCCAATTTTCCATAATTCTATTTTTGATTAAATTTTCGTATTCTTGATTTATTTCAAAACCAATTCCCTTTCTCTTTGTTAATCGCGCAATTTTTAAAGTGGTTCCGGATCCTAAAAACGGATCTAAAACCGTTTCCCCTTCAATAGTGTGCATTTTTATAAGTCGATAAGGAATATCCTCTGGAAAAGGGGCACTGTGCCCAAATTTATTTTCTCCTTTCGGATTTATTTTAATTACAGGCGATATATCATCCCAAATCATTCGAACCGCCCAATGTCGCCATTCATCCTTTGATAATTGTGATTTTGAAAGTAATGTTTTATTTTCAATCTTTCTGGTTTTACCTGGCTTTACAAAGGTAAATATTTGCTCGAACGCTGTATTGACCGCTATATTTGTCGGTTTTGGATAAGAACCCCAGGAAACATTGTTAATATAGGGTGCCTTATTCCAATAAACCATACCACTAAGAAATAAACCCTGCTCAAACATGAATTTTTCAATATCAAACATAATATTTTTAATTATTCTTCTATTAAAGCCCGATTTATCTGCGGAAATTGGTAAGGGTTGCACGTTAATTGAAATTTTCCCGTTAGGTTGTAAGACACGAATACATTCTGTCCAAACTCTGTTTAAAGCCTCGATATACTCTTGATATGATTGATTAAACCCGATTTGAGTAGAACCATAGTCTCTAACATTCCAATATGGAGGAGAAGTTACAACAAGGGTAACAGATTCATTTGGGATCTGGTGCATGTTTTCCGATGTTGAAAAGAACACTTCTTGATTATGAATTTTGAACATTTTCCTTTATTCAAATAATTATATAACTTTTTTAGTAAATAAATCAATAATAAAATATTATTTATTTCCAAAGATTTGTAGAATTGTAAAAATAACTTAGTTGGGCAAAAATGAGGAAAATCTCACTAGATGCTAATATTAATCCCGCAGATATTAGAAAAGAAAAAAGATTTGTGGCTTTGATTACGGCTTCATTATTTATTTACATTTTAATTTGGAGTCTCGTTTATTCGTTTTTTGATGCTATTGCAATAATGTGATTATCCTTTCTTATTTTAGTACCCGCATTTGTTACCAATGGGAGTATGGTTTTGTGTGGCAAAATAAACCGCGTCAAGCGATTTCCTATAGATAATGGTAAAACATTCAAAGATGGAGAAAGAATCTTTGGAGATGGAAAATCTTGGAACGGTTTTATAGGAGGTTGGATTACAGGATTTCTAATTTCGGCTTCAATATGTTGGTTTTTCTTTCTTAAAATATATGAAGCAGAAAATTATACTATGTTTTCATTTGTCGATAAAAAGCTAGATCTACAGGATTTTATTAGTGCTGCATTAAATCCTACAACGTACTGGTTAAGTCAATGTTTTATTGCTTTAGGTTCCCCTGTTGGTGATTTAATAGGGAGTTTCTTCAAGCGAAGGAAAAAAATTAAGCGTGGTGAAGTTTTTTTGGGCTTGGACCAAATTGATTTTGTCTTATGTTCGAGTTTAATAGCATGCATTTGGTATCCTTATAGTTGGTATTTCTGGATTTTTGTTCTATTAATAACCCCAATATTAACTGCACTAGCAAATTGGGTTGGATATTTAATGGGTAAAAAAGATGTCCCTTGGTAATATTCTAATTATCTGAATCACAATACGCACATATCTTTTGAGATTCCTTTAATTCAGCACCACAATAAGGGCAATAATGTTTTTCAACATTTATTTCTGGATTATCTAAAATACTATCAATTCTTTGAGCAATTTCCAAAATTTTTGGAGTTTTTTGATTTTGAAATTTAACATGTTCGATATTCATGCTTTCTGCCCATTTTTTCATAATTTCATCAGGAAATTTCCATACCGCTCCTTTTCCAAGTATACTAAATTTGACTTCTACTGAAACTAAGGTAACTTTTTCATCTGGAAGATAACCAAATTTTAGTTTAAAAGTTTGACCTCCCGAAGATCCATAAAATTTCATAGTCAGTCCATGTTTAAAAATAAAAACTCGGCTTAAATTATTCGCAGAAATCTCTTGTTCGATTATTTTTCCGTTTCGGTTATTCCAAAACATAGCATTTTTAGACCAAATTTCGTCTATATCCATATTTACAATATAACATCCAAATTTTTTTGGCATAATTTTTTCCACTATTTGAACTAAAATAAATATATTAATTTCAAATCTTACAACTTAGTATCAATATTTATCTTTTCAAGAAGCCATTTTTTGTCTGTTTAGTTTTATTTCTTCAAATTTTTAAAATAAAACCAATGCAAAGAATCAAGATTTTTATCCTCAAATTCAGAAAACTCATCAGAAAAGACAAGTTCAGTATTTATTGCTAAGTAATTTGCTTTTTGAATATATTTTTCATAATCTTCTTGTTTATCTCTTTTTTCTTGATCAATATCGTGGTTTTCGAGATCTGTATTAAAAATTTCAAGTAATGAGAGATCTCCAATCAAATCATGGTTTTCTTCTTTCTCAAATTTAATATGCGCCCATTCACCTGTAATTAAATCAAATTCGTAATCAGGAATGAAGAGATATCCGTGATTTGCAATGAATTCGATGATATCACAAATATAATCTATATCAAGCTCCGAAAGAATGTAGTGCAAATTTAAATAAACCCAACCAGGATTTAGACCTTTATAACCTTGTTTAATTTCGAATTCTAGTAAATTAAGATCGATCTTCTCTGGGATTTGGATATTATGTTCATAAAATTCACCATAATGTCTTATACTTGCTTGAACTCCAAATAGATCATTTAGTAATTTCGCAACAAAGCCTTGATGTAAGTATTTCTTCTTATATCTGATCATAATAGAAAAGAATGGAATTTTTTTGCCCTTAATTTCATTTTTCAATATTATAATACTTTTATTGCGAGATAAACGATCATACGCCTTTTTAAAGTATAATTCTTCAGTCTTTTCAATTTCATCAGATAAGGTTGTTTGTGTAGAAATTGCCAATGCAGCCTTTATTAATTGAAATATAGAATTTGGTGTTAATTTTGTTAGTAATGGAGAATTTGACCTTGAAATTATGACATCTGGTTTAATCATAAGTATTCCAGTTGAATTTAAACCCCCAATAAAATTATTACCGTTTACAAAAAGAGCATCTACCGATTCTTCGATTTGAACATAAGGGGCAAATGAACTATAATCGATGTATGAGAATGCATCATATTTATGCAAAATGTTGGTTATTTTTTGAAGTGAGAATTTCTTTCCACTGATTTCTGAACCCGCACTAAAAATCCCCACTTTCAATTTTCCCTTGTATTTTTTGCTTGATAATTTTGCTTCCAAATCCTTAAGATCAATATCTCCATCACCATTTGGTTCCAAATTAATTTCAATAATTTCAGCGAAGCTATTATCCAAAATTTCTTTATATAAATGTCTTTCAAATGGACCTATGAAAAATGTGGGCTTTTCAGTATACAATTGGTTTCGGTCAGGACAATTGCGAATACCAAGAATTTCTTGGAATTTCTGGATAGAATTTGTTGGATCTACACCTGTTGGAACAATAATACAATCATCATCAGCATTGAAAACTGATTTGATTATATATTCGGCTTGTTGTAGTAATTTTGTTAGAATTTTTTCTGTTATATTTCCAGAATTAATTGATATTGCATGAATCTTTTGGATACGTTGAATATATCTTTCAATAAACCGCAAAGCACTCCCAGAAGAGGTGTAATCTGTATAAATTAAGTTACGTTTTCCAAAAGGAGTCTCAAATAATAAGTTTTTACCGATTATTTGCTCCCGAATAAACTCAAGGTTAATTTTTTGCTTCACAGTTATCACAAATATAATTTAAAATAGGCTGTTTAAACTTTAAAAGATTCATCAATTTTACTTTCAAAAAAAGGGTGATTATTTAGTAGCATGTATATTTTGTAAGAAATCGTAACTCTGATGGACAAAATATGTTTCGTATAATTTAGCATAATATCCTTTCTTCTCCATTAAATAATCGTGGTTACCCTCTTCTACTATTTTACCGTGATCTAAAACTATGATTCTATCTACGTGACGTACTGTTCTCAACCTGTGTGCAATAATTATCGAAGTTCTTCCTTTCATTAATTTTTCAGTCGCTTCAACAATTTTTGTTTCAGTAAAAGGGTCTACTGATGCTGTTGCTTCATCCAATATTAGAATTGAAGGGTTTTGAAGAAGGACCCTAGCAAAAACAACTAGCTGTCTTTGACCCATTGATAATAATTTACCACGTTCACGAATATCCGTTTCAATACCATTAGGAAGAGCTTCAATCCATTCCTTACCACCCGCATGATCTAAGGCCCATAATACTTCTTCTCGGGTTTTATCTTCAGAACCATAACGAACATTATTTTCCAAAGAATCAGCCCATAGAAATGGAGTTTGGGGAATAAATCCAACCTTTTTCCGATAAGATTCAAGATTAACATCACGAATATTATGATCATCAACAAAAATTTCACCAGATTGAAAATTATAAAATCGCAGTAATAAACGAGCAAGACTTGATTTTCCTGCACCAGTATGACCTACGATTGCAACAGATTCACCTGGTTTTATATCCAAACTGAAATTCTTAAAAATAGGCTTTTCTTCCTGATAGTAGAAATATAAATCTTTAATTTGAATTTTACCTACAAGTTTTTCAACTTTGAAATCATTCTCTTGAACAACCAATGGAGAACTATCAATTAGAGTAAAAGTTCGTTCTGTTGCAGCCATACCAGTTTGAAATTGTGGCCAAAATGAAGCGATACTAAAAAGAGGAAAGAATAATGCACTTAAGCTAGTAGTGAATAATACAAAATCTGCACCCGAAATAATACCATCTAATATTTGAGTTCCACCAAAATATGTTACTAGAGTTAGAGTAATGCCTTGTATCAAATTTAAACCTGGAAACATTACATTCAAGTAATAGGCTCGATTGCGATTTATAATATAAGATTTCTTATTTACTTGTTTAAATTTACCATATAATTTATCTTCTTGACGAAAAGTCTTTGCTATTTGAATTCCTGCCATAGTTTCTTGTACGAATGCATTAACTGTTGCCAATACGCGTTGTCCTTGTAAAGATTTATTGCGAGCAACCTTCCGGAATGAAAGTGTATAAACAAAAATTACAGGTATCATTAATGAAAAAATACCTGCTAGTTTGAAATTAATTAATAATAAGGGAATAAATATAACTATTATTGCAAAAAGAGATGCCGCTGCTTGCATGAATATATTGCTCATTTCTCCAAAGTTTTGAGTATCTGAATT
>JAUWPK010000350.1 GCA_030611625.1 Promethearchaeum sp.
GTCTAAGAAATCCCCTTCTTTCAAATATGATTGGAAAAACTTCAAGTAAATTGCTTAAATCTCCCGTGATTTCAATGGTATTTATTAAAGAGAAGGATTTAAAACAAGAAATCGTTATGAAATTAGCTTTAGAAGCAGTAAAAAATGCAATCAAAGAAATCGAAAAATCAGATTAAGTAAAAAATAATTTTTTAATCAGCCAAATTTGCATAATAAATTAACCATTTTGCCATTGCAGAAAACATTGGCTCTACATTTAAATCCATCTTTGCAGAACAAAATACATTCATCAAACATTTCGCATTTTCAGCATATTCATCAGCTGTTTCTAATTCTATTTCATGATTATTCAAATCGTACTTATTTCCAACTAAAATAATTGGAACCATGCCCGCATTTTGACGAATTATCCTTAACCACTCTGGAATTTGTTCAAATGTTGAATAATCTGTAATATCAAAACAAATAAATGCTCCGGATGCTCCTTTACAATAATCTCCAAGTAAAAACCGAAATCGTTCTTCTCCTGCAAAGTCCCAAAGTTGCATGCGGACGTTTTCTCCAGTATCTAACTTTACATCTTTTACACTAAAGGCAGCACCAATGGTCATCTTGTGATCTTCAAGAAATGAACCCGAAACATAACGTTCAATTAAAGCTGTTTTACCTACTCCCCCAGCTCCAGCAACTATTACTTTAAATATCCAGTTTGATGACAATTTAATATCTCACATTTCCGTTATTTTAAGATTAATTATTTCGGTACACTAAAACTAAACGTTTACTACCTTTATTATTTTTTTTTCTCTAATTTCTGAAAGATTTTTAGTAATATAAAAAAAAGTATAAATTAAAAATTCACGTTTTCAATTGCCTTTTTTGCAAGTTGGAAAAAAGGGCAGTGGGTGATACAGTCAAAACAGTTTATACATTTATCATTTTCTATTATTATTTTCCCTAATTCTGATTTGATTGCATTTTGTGTGCATACATTGACACATGTTTTACAATTGTTGCAATAGAGAGATCGGGAAACCGTTCCCATTAATAATTCAGTTAATTTATAGAAGTCAAACGTTTTATCTTTAGTATTTATAATAAAAGAACCATCAATGAATATTTTTACCGAGTATGGTATTTTTTTAAATTCTGAATTAATATCAATTACTCCGTTAACTTCATCCCACTGGAAATCCTTAGTTAACGCTGGTAAAAATCTTAGAAAATCTTCAATATTAATTGGGTGCGAAAATTTCCCTTTGATTGAGTAATCACTATCAGAATTTTGGGAAAAACCTTTCGCAATATTCAGATTGAGTGGTGCAGAAGAATCGGGGGAATTATAATCAAATGATATATTTAAAGAATCAACAAAGTTCTTCCATTGTGGAGTATATTGTTTAAAACGCCATAACCCATATTGAACCCATTCTTTTGGTAATTTATATTTCTGAGCATAAGAATTCAGAAAAGAAAACCACCGTTCATATAATTTTGGATGCGATTCTTTAAGTAATTTAAAATTTGAAAGATTGCTCGCAGGACATAAATAACAACCAAGGCGTTCATGACCTTTATAATAAAGTGGCGTTATGGAAACATCCAATAAACTCTCACTTTCAAAATCTTTTACTGGTTCAAAAAGAATAAATAACCATAAAGTTAGGGCGTTCCAAGATTTAATTGGGGTTGCTGCAATTTGAAGTGGTATAAAGGAATTTACATAAATTAATTTGGATCTCATCCGATTTAGCGATTCATATTGTCTCGAACCAAGGAAAACAAGTACTTTTTCACCATCATAAATCGTATTAATTATTTTCATGATTTGTTGGGCTTTCAAAGAGTGGCAACAGAATCTATAATCTCGCCCAGGAGGGCCAAAAGAGTTAATCAAATCCCAAAAAATGTCATTAGCACTTTCAATAATTAAATTTGATTCCATTTTAAGATCTTTAGCAATGTTTTGAATGTTTTCTAAAACTTCAGGAAGTTCAAGTCCTGTATCAGCAAAAAAAATTTTAAAATTTGGGCCTAAAACCTTCCAAACTAATAAAAGAACTCCTAAACTATCTTTCCCTCCAGAATACGCTACCGCCACTGGTTTTTTAATATCTTCTATAGTTTTTCTTATGAATTTTGATGATTTTTTTATCTTTCTTTGTAGATATTGATTATTTGCTTGATATGCTTTTTTTAAACTTAATAAAATCGATTTATTAATTTGCTCAAAATCATCATTAGAGTCATAGATTTTTTGATTTAAGTCAAATTTTATATGAATTGTTTCATTTTCTGCTGCGAATTTGAGATGTGCTTTATTTTTTGCTAATTCTCCATAATTTTTTTTTAACATTTCTTGAAAATTGCTTGAATTTTCGCGAGCTACGCCGATCGCAATACATCTCGATTTTTTTGATTGAATATCTTTGGAAATAACCAAGCAATGATCGCCTTTTTTAATATCATCAGAAAAACTCTCAACCCCTGGAACTAAAATAGATTTTCCGTTTAAAACAAACGGAATTCCATCGGTATTTAAAATAATATGTTTTTTCGAAGGAAGATTGAGTGATTCTTGTATTTTGAAGATAAAAATTCCACCAACCATCTTTGGTAGGAATTCAAAATCATTTAGCAGAATATTAAATTGGAGAATACCGATTATTTTTCCATCCACAATTACTTCTTCAGTTCTATCCAAACCTCCTATTCTACTTAAAAGCGCTATTTTAGATGTTGGAAGTATTGTCTCTCCCACACATTTTCCATATTGCTTATCAATACACTTCCATAATGTTATGTAATCATCTGCAAACGCTGGTCTAATATCTCCTGGTGGCGAAACCGGTATTTTATGACCTTTATTCTTACAAATATCGCAATCGAAGTTATCCAATAGAGGAACATTACAATTATCACACCAAAATATGCTTATTTTTCCTAAATATGGTACTTTCATTCCTCTTTTTCTTTTTTGAAATCCTCGAGGAGATAGTTTAGTTGTTGACATTCAATCAAAGAAAAATTTGAAATGTAAAAAATTTTAGGATTTTAATATTGTATCGTATAGATTGGTTGCAATATCTGCTACTTTTTTCCGATATTTCGGCCAAGTGTAAATTCTTAGGATTTTTAAAGATCCTTTAAAATGATTGAAGAAAAGGGAATAATCTTCTAACCGAACTGGCTGTTTTTGACCATTTGCTAACCTTTCAAAT
>JAUWPK010000052.1 GCA_030611625.1 Promethearchaeum sp.
GACCGCTTTTACTTCATCGCCTAAACAATTTATAATTGGATCTATGATTGTATCCATTTCTCCTAAAGCACTTAAAGTTAAAATTGTTGCTTCTCTAATTTTTCCGTTTTTATCTAAAAGATACTTTATAAGATGATCGACCAAATTTGGATCATAAACCATGCCTAATCTTTTAATTGCAAGGAGACGAGTGTCATCGTCGCCTTCTAACTGTTTGAGTAATGCTGGGATTTCGCTCATTATTTTTTCAACTTTATGAAAAGTTCTTTCTAAATGATGTTTTTATTTAAAAACTTAAGAAAGTTTCGACAAGACAGCAAAAATCGAAATTCTTTAGTTAGGAAAATTTTTTTTTGTAATGAAAATATATTGAAATTAGTATGTCGTTTTGGAAGAAATTAAGAAAGAAAAAAACTCTAACGATTAAAATATGCCCAAAATGCGAAAAACCATCATTATATAGAGCGCGTAATTTAGGGTGGACAATAACTGAACTATATCGATGTAGAGAATGTAACTATGAAGGTGCATTTTATTTAGAAATTGAACCAAATGAAACTGGTGAAAATTTTGCAAATCTCGAGAAATTGAAAAAAACTTTCCCAGATGATGTTGATCCCGAAACCGAGATCAATTTAGATGAAGAATCATTAAAAAACGTATTAGAATCGAAAAATTCTAATTCTGATTAGCGCATAAACAATTTGGATTCTGTTTGATGGGGATTATAGTAAAATCTCCTGTATCCAAACTTAACATCAATAATTTGTTCGTAATTCTTTTACCATAATTAAGTAAACCTTTTATCACTTCATTAGCTTCCAATGATCCTACAACTCCACAAGTTGGAGACATTACTGGAATTGTTTTAGATTTATCTGTTTTAGGAATTCCCCCAAAAACACAACGATAACAGGCTGTATTATGAGGATTTACTGAAATTAATTGTCCTTCAAATCCTTGAATACCTGCGATCGTAAAGGGGATATTATATTTCAGACCCAAATCATTAATAAGAAACTTGGTTTCAAAATTATCTGAAGCATCAACAAGATAGTCAATTTGAGCGTTTTTAAGATAAATTTCTGCAGTTTTTTCCGTAAAACGTTCGTTAATAATTGTAATTTTTATATTTGGATTTAGTCTTGTAAGATAAGACTTTGCAAGGTCTCCCTTAGATTTATTTACATCATCTGTATTATAGAGAATTTGACGACCTAAATTGGATAGAGAAATAAAATCATTTTCAAATAAAATTAATTCACCAATTCCTGATGACACAAGATATAAAGATAGCGGAGATCCCAACCCTCCTGCGCCAACTTGAAGCACTTTTTTATGTTTGAGTAATTCTTGTCCATTTTTTCCGATGATTAGGATTTGTCGCTGATATCTTTCCAATTCTTCGTTTGAGAGCATATTGATCAACTAATATTTCTAACTTATATAACAATATTTTTCATTTTTCATTTATTTATTTATTTAATTGTGGAAAATCGTCCTTTAAAAAAAAAAAAATCCGATTCTGATGATGTGAAAGAAGAGGAAATACCAATCAATTATACAAATCTCTCTCCATCTCTCTATCAGAAAACAATTGATCTTCTCAGATCTTCATCAATTTGCAATGAATGCATTGGAAGACAATTCTCATATCTTGGGACTGCTACTTCAAATTTTGAGCGGGCTCATGCAGTATTATTAGGTATTACTATGGAATGCCACTTAATATTGTCAAAAACTACTTTTGAAGAAAGAATTACATTATATGATCAAAATCCAATTGAAATTTTAGACTTATTGGCCAAAAAAGCTGATTTTGTCCCAGCTAAAAAAATAATCGATCAATTCAAAGATAAAAAATTTTTATTCTCAACATTATCAATTTCTTCAGAAAAGAATGAATTTAAGTGTCATTTATGTGATAATCTCCTTTTACCAAAGAGTATTAGCGAAATTTATAAATTAATTGATTTAAAGGCTCGCAATTATGAATTTACTGACTTTTTAATTGGGACTCATCTAAATGCAGCCCAAGCAGATAAAGAAGACGAATTTCGAGCAAGATTTAATTTGAGAAATGGTGAATCGTTTAAAGCAAATTTAAATCGCCTGATTGGTAAAAAATTACAAGAGTTTTGGGAAAAACAACCAAAATATGAACAACCCGGACTAATGATAACGATTAATTTAGAAAAAAATGGAAAAACTGATATAAATCTTCGATCACTTCCATTATATTTTAGAGGACGATATAAAAAGTGGGTAAGAAATTTACCACAAACACATTGGCATTGTTTTGAATGTCGAGGTAAAGGATTCAATAAATTTACTAAGAAAGTTTGTACCGAATGCGGAGGGACAGGTGACAAATATCCAAGTTCAATTCATGATTTAATTGGAAACGAATTCATCAAAGCAACTAAAGGAGAAACTGCACTTTTTCATGGAGCGGGCAGGGAAGACATTGATGCTCGCTGTTTAGGATCGGGTCGTTCGTTCATTATTGAAATTAGAAATCCAAAAATTAGAAATGTAGATTTAATAGAAGTTGTTCAATTTTTGAATGAGAAAAATAAATTTAAAATATTTGTAGACTCACTTATATCTACCACAAAAAAAGATATTGCAGAAATAAAAAGATTATCTGAATTTTTAAGGAAAAACTATAATGCTTTAGTTTATTTCGCACAACCTATCTCTGAAAATGAATTTGAAAAAAAATTACAAAAAGCTGAAGAAATTTTAAATGATTCGATTATTAACCAGCGGACTCCTCTAAGAGTTGTCCATAGACGTTCTGATAAAACTCGAAAGAAGAAAATTTATTCAATTACTGGCAAATATGTTGATTCAAGACACGGTTTTTTCAAAATAAATTCTCAAGGTGGAACTTATATAAAGGAGTTGATCCATGGAGATGATGGAAGAACCAATCCGTCTCTCTCTAAGATTTTTGGTTATTCAATGCTATGTGTCGAACTTGATGTTGTTGAAATTGAAGATAGTAAATAAAAAAAGAATAAATAAACCTTATTTAGGTTTTCTTGCTTTTATGGAAAAAATTAGAGGAATTTCTTGTTTCAATGTTTGAAAACGCCAAAAGCCATCTTCATCTTTCTTCATATCTGGATGTTTCGCAAAAAAACCATATGGAAATTCGTGCACGTATTCAATTTGCAAACCAGCACTGAGAAGAGAATTAATTATGCATGAAAAACTATGAGCCCATTCATAGCCAGTTTTATTTTCTAATATAGTGCCTTCACCTTCCACATCGGTATAGGTTCCATCCTCTTCATACTTTAACGGTTTTCCATCCTTTGATGTATAAGGATATTTTAAGATTAGATTATCCTTTATTTCATAATCAATCATATCAGTAAATGGATGAGATTCAACAATATAGAAAATTCCACCAGGTTTTAAGCATAAATCGATAATTTCAGCCCACTTTTCTAAATCTGGAAGCCAACATAAAACACCATATGAGGTAAAAACTATGTCGAATTGTTCGGATATGTTTTTTGGAATATCATAGATGTTGGTTTGGATAAAATTTGTAGATAGATTTAGTTCTTTACTCAATTCTTTAGCCTTCATTATTGCTTTTTCTGAAAAGTCAATTCCAGTAACCTTAGCTCCTAAACGCGCCCATGATATTGTATCTAATCCAAAGTGACACTGCAAATGCAAAAGAGATTTCCCTGAAACGTCCCCTAACTCTTCAACTTCGATAGGTAATAAGGAAGTTTTTCCCGATTTAAATCCTTTCAAGTCATAAAATCTAGATTTAGCGTGTATGTCAACAACTTCGTCCCATCGTTTCAAATTAGCATCAAAATATTTTTCATTCATAATTTTTCCAATGAAAAAAAATTTCAATAACTAATAATTATTTGCAATAATGCATGAAAAAATGTAAATTTTGCTTGAAAGCAGCAGTAATATTGATCCCATTAAATCAAATGCCCCTCTGTAAGGCTCATTTCATTAGTTATATTCATGATCGAATAAAAAAAACCATTAATCAATATAATCTAATTACAACTGATGATAAGGTTCTTGTGGCTTTGAGTGGTGGAAAAGATTCTCAAACACTTTTAACAATTCTCCATGAAATTTTCAACAAAGATATCCATATTGAAGCATTATATATCAATGTAGGCGTAGATCCAAAAAATTATTCTCGTGATTCATATAAAGTTGCTAAAGATCTCTGTGATAGATTAGAAATCCCCCTAAATAAGATAGATATCAGAAATGAACTTGAATTTGATATGGATTCGGTTCATAAACTAGGGTTACTACAAAGAGGGGGGAAACATAGAAAAAAAGGTGGAAGATTTAGGGGAGAATGTTCCTATTGTGGGTTATTTAAGAGATATTTTATAAATAAGTTTGCAGTGCTTAATGATTTTACAAAAGTTGCAACGGGCCATAATTTAACAGATGAAGCAACTCAATTAATGGGAAATTTCTTTAATGTAGATATGGAATTAATGAGTAGGGCTGGACCCACTACAATAACCGAAGTTAAAGGCTTGGTCACACGTGTTAAACCATTGTACTTTATTTATGAACAAGAAATTGTAATGTATGCATATTATGCAAAAATTCATCATTTATCAACTGAATGTGAATATGCTATTGATTCTCCTTCAGGAAATATTAAACAAACCTTGCTGAAGATAGAAGAATTTAGGCGAGGAACAATGTTCTATATGGTTAAGAAATTCCAAGAAAAATTAAAACCCATTTTATTTGGGACAATTCCTGAAGAAAAAAAAGTTGAAAATAAATGTAGTGAATGTGGAATGGGAACATACATGGAAACTTGTGCATTCTGTAGAACTAAAAGAAGATTACAAGAACAAATACAAACCAGTACTAAGCTAAGACATGGAATTGAATGAAAATGCTAACAAAAAAGACTCAAATTGATAAAATCTTGGAATTTTATCCAGAAACATTGATAAATAACCCAAATATATTAGAAATACCTCTCTTTCCAAAAGCTTCACTTACAATTAACCTTAATCGATATCCAAAAAAGCCAAAAATGACACTTCCAAAAAAAATCCAAAGAGTTTTAGGAGATTATGAGGCATACATCCCGTTTTTCCGTTATTGGGATAAGTCAAATCCACCACTTATTACCTTAATCATAAAATCTTTAAAATTTAGCCTTGAAATGGTAGCAGGATTGAAGGTCCATTTCTTAGATAAAACAATTAAAGATATCTGGTATATGGCGAAAACTTCACATCCGAAAGAGATGTTTTGCTTACTACGAATAATTAACGGCTTTTTAGCAGAATTTGTATTAGCTCCACGTTCAGAATCATCTGAAATATCAACAATTTTTTTTCCACAACATTTGGGATCCGATAACACAATTATTGCCTCATGCCATTCTCATCCTTCTAGTAATTTTAAACCAAGTCCTGCGGATTTACAGACTTTCCGTAAATTTTCTGTAAATATAATAATTGGAGCTCCATATAATATCTCTTCTTTGGGGGTGTATAATCTCAAAGGTCAACCAATTCCTTTCGAAATTCATGCTTTTGATCCTTTTGAATCCAAAAATATTGAACTGATTTAAGAAAGAAAAATATAGAAAAAAGTATGATTAAATTAATTTGGTGCTTTGAAAAAGTCCCTTACCCAGCATTCCTAAAATTGACATACCTGGTTTGTATTTCTTTCCAGAGAGATATAATTGCTCCACTTTCAATTGAAGGAGGTTTTTAGGATCCATAGCTAGAGGATCTTGATTAAGAATTACTATATCAGCAATTTTTCCCGACTCTAAACTACCCCGCTCTTTTTCATCAAAGCTGGTATATGCAATTCCATAAGTGTTCATTTTAAGCGCTTCTTGAATAGTTACTGATTGATTTGGATCATATGGATGATTACATGCACCATATATTGCTCTAATTGGATCAGGATGAGTAACTGGTGCATCAGAACCACCACTAAGATGGATTCCTAAATCAATTATTTTTCGAAGCGGTGAACTTACTTTTACTCTTTGAGGTCCTAAGATTTCTTCTAAATATTCCTTTGGTTCTAAAGGACTAATTAAAAATCCAGGTTGAAGAGTAATCCCAATCCCAAGTTCTGCACATTTTTTTAAATCAGCATCTGAAATTAAGCAAGAATGTATAATTGTATGTCGATGATCATCTCTGGGAAACTCTTTAAGGGCTTCTTCTATTGCTTTGACAGCTTGATGCGATGCAGCATCACCAATAACATGTATTTGAATTTGTAAACCAGCTCTATTTGCTTCTTTTACAAATTTCTCGACAACTTCGTCAGTGTAAACTAAAATCCCTTTATTAACAGGATCGTTTGAATATGGCTCGATTAAAGCAGCATCACATGCTCCAAAGCAACCATCCAATGCAACGGAGAAACAACCTCCAATTCTTGGTAATTTTCGTTTCAAAACCTTTTTAACATCCATTGTTTGGAAATAAAGCCTTGTTTGGAATTTATTTTTCTTATTTCTCGCTTTTGCCACTAAACTAACCAAACTTACATCCATATCCATAGGAAATCCAATACCTTCAACAGGGTGAATCATTCCTATTCCATTTTCTGCAAGCAGATCATAACCTTTAATAATACTTTTTACAAGGGTTAAGGTCGGAACAAGTGAAGTTGCATAATCCACACCAGTGTAATATGCTTCATGGAATAATTGACCCGTATCTTCATTAAATCCATGCGATTTTCGAACATTTTCAGGAAAAGATTCTAATAATTTACTATTTACAACACAAGAATGACCATCATAACAAATAATTACAAGAGGTCTATCTGAACAATATTTATCAAGTTCATTTTTAGTTATTAATTTTTTTTCTTCAAGGCTGTGCTTTGAAATTCCAAATGAGAGAACTAATTTTGATTTTGGATTATTTCTCAGAAAATTTGTGATCATTTCACCTATATCTGAAAAATTTTTAGCAGTCCGAACGTCAAAAAATGATGCTGCAAACAAAGCCCAATTAGAAAAATGAATATGACCATCACAAAAAGATGGGATTAGGGATCTTTCATTTAATTCTACAAGCGGTTGATTTGAATATTTGGAAGGTAGTTCATCACCGACATATTCAATAATCCCCTTATTTTCAACTAAGTAACTAAATACATTATTGTTTTTATCGCAAGTTATGATTTTTCCATGAAATATTTGCATATTTTGAATTTAACTTTACAGAATTTAAATTATATTAAAATAGATCACCATTAAAATTGCAGTCACTATAAAATCGATTATTGCTCCTAATGCGCTCATAAATCGCCAATAAATAGGAAGATTATAAAGTTCTTCGCTTCGTCTAACAACCCAAATTACATATCCAAAGAATGCCAATAGAAACAATGTGTAAATCCATGGTTCTGGTGGGATGAATGCACTTGCACTTCCTGCACCAACTAAACATACCATAATTAAAGTTCGGTATAGAATTTTTAATGCGAAATTTTTCGGTTTAGTATCCTCTTCCTTTTCTGGCGAAACTGGGTAAAACACAATCAAGAAGATCAATCCACTGAGAAATCCATTTTCAATAATAATATAATAACTTACAATTCCCAGTATTAATCCCAATCCGCTAAATACAATTCTTTTATGTTTGTAATAGAATGAGACAATTTTGTTCCACAAGAAAATAAAGAAATGCTTTATTTTGAGTAATAAACGCATTATCAATTTTCCTATTAATTTTATTAGAATAACCATTTTTTCAAGGAAAAATATGAGAGGAAACAAGAGAAGTCCAATAATGGTTGCTGGGATAAGTATCAAAGGCTGATTGAAACCTATAATGCAGATGAAAACTTCAATGAATAAAACAGTATATATTATTTGATTGATCCTTCGATTTTTAAATTTAATAAAAAGAACTAAACCAATGATTAGAGATACAATTAATATTGGAATCATGATTTGTCCCAGAAATACATTAGGAGTACCAGGGGAAGGGTCTATTGGTGTGGGGGATAAATCAATGTTTAAGACAATATAAAAACCAATATCAATTGCACCTAAAACTATTGTACTTAAGAAAAGTGATAAATCCAAAGGTTTTCTAACTTTATCAGGAATAAAATCAAGTTTTTTCTTATCTAAAAGATTAAGAGTAAATGCAATTACAAGAAGTTCTGTTATTAATAATAACCTCATAAAAATAATTGGGGTTGTATCAGTTATTTCGATTGCAAGGTTAATTGGAATAAGTATTGCAGAAAGAAGTGATATTATTTCAATATAACAAATAATCCCTAATTTATCACGTATTTTGAAATAAGTTTTATTCTTATTTTCTCTGAATAATAATATATTCTCGTAAAACATCATTACAGTTAAGATGATAATCCCAATAATTAAACGAATGATAGAAAATTCCTCTAAATTATAAAAAATAATTAAGGTGCTCAAGCCTAAAGAAAATAATAACCATGAAATTTGTCTAAGAATTTTAAATATCTTTTCAATTGGATATATGAATTTCACTCGAATTTCTAATTCATTAAAAATATGAAGAACAAGGATTGATGATACAAGAGCAAACATCCATTCAAATGCATTAAATAAGAAGATATCAATCTGAACCATTATTGCTATAGAAATTATTAAATTAGAAATAAATAATAGTTTTACAAGAATATCTTCTTTAACCAACTTCAGTTTTTTAAATACATATGGTATAGCAACGAAAATTACAATTCCAATAGGATATAATCCGGTGTAATAACACCACAAAGCACTAACATCTGCAATAAATATAATTAATATCCCTAATGTTAATGATATTGCAAGTTTCTCCTCAATTATCTTTGTTTTCTTTAAATCAAACCAGTAAATGCATATAAAAGCTAATATTGTAAAACAAAAAATATCAAATAAAGCAATCTCTAAATAACTTATATTAGAAATCACGAAAACATAATGTAAATAACTTGTCAAAGTTATAGGCAGGGAAATATATAAGCATATTCCATTAATATTCCACGCATTATCAAGGATTGTCTTAAATTTCTTATTTTCAACCCATAGATTGTTTGATTTAATATATTGGAATATTTTTACTAAGCCGATTGTTATTAAAAGAATGATAGATTCAGCTTTAATTAAAATCTGAACGAAAATATTTATGGATATAAAATTTTCTAAAATTGCATTTTCAAATATATAAGCCCAGCCATGAGTAATTGAAACGCTAATAATTATTATTTCAATAAATAACCAAATGGAGTAAATTTGCTTTGCTTGCTTTTGATCACGATGACCGAATAAAATTAGAAATGCAGATTTTGATTTTGTTTCTGATTTCTCATTTAAATGGGATTTATTGTTTTGATCTTCCGCATCATCTACTGATTTGAATTTATCACCGGAATTTTCCATTATTTTAAAATATGGATTGTATTTATGGAAGATTTGTAATTTAACTAAACTTCTATTTGCTAGAAAATAAAATATTATGGTATTAAATGCCCCAAATAAGAAAATAAACCATATAATCAAGGATATTGTAGATATTATATCTCCCCAGATCAAACAAGTAAATGAATATAAGTAAATTGTCAAACAGAAAGAAATTATTGTCCAATAGCTATAGACTAAAAATGTTAAATTAATTTTATTTGTGTTTAAGATACATAAAAATGATAAAAATATTGCCACACTCATCAAAGGGCTTGTATTTGAAAATACTCTTAAATATTCTTCAACCATTCCAGAAATAGTAAGGGATAGTGCAATTGAAATTAAAAATTGCCATTTTCTTGAATTTATGTTTTTCCTAATAAACAAATAAAGGATAAGCAAATTAATTGAGAAATTAAGAAGAATTGATCCAAATTCTGTTATTTGTAAAGTCGAATATATATCTAATACATACCATAAATGATAAAACAAAGATATATTGAGAAATATTACAGATAAGAGTTTAAATACAATTCCTAATTCAGGTTTTCCAATAATAAAATAGTTCTTCTCTTTCCAAACTTCATTTTTTTGCAAATATTTATTTAAATGGTGTAACATGAAGGAGATAATGATTGGGATGATAGAGATCCACAAGAAAAATCTTTCTACCCCTGAAAACTCAATATGGAAAAGCAAATAATCAGTAAATATATAATTCCAAAATTGAGCAATAGAAATAGAGACAATAATTGTTTCAAATAGCATCCAGATTGTAAAAATTTTGTGTGCAATTACAGAAGAATCCCAAATTGGACGTGTTATCGATGTTTTTATTTTGTTCTCCAATACATAATTTTGCGGTTGATTGGCAAATTGATAAAATATAAAGGACAATTGCAAGCCGCATATAAAAGAAATTGTAATAATATAATTTATAGTTGACATATTGTATAGAACTGGAATAAATTCCATCAAAAACGTAGAAAATGAAAAAACTAACAAAACCCAATAAACATAAGTTACTTTTGCACTCTTTATGTTGAAAGAGTTTAATATTGAAACAACAAAAAGGAATGCAGCAATATTAAGAATAAAATGTTTCATTAAATAAATTCTTGAAATTTCTTCACAGTAAAGAGCAATTATAATGGTCAATATCAAGAAAATAACTTTGATTGCTTTGATTTTGATTATTTTAAATTTCATAAAAAGATAAATTATTGCTATATTAATTGCGATATTTAATAAGAGTGTATCGAACTCAAAATTACTAATACTATCAGAAATACTAAATATTTCCCAAAAATTACTAAAAAGAGCAGTCGTTATTAACAATACATTGATAGTTTTAAGAACTTCAGGATACACCTTATTTCCAGCTTTTTGATTTAGATATATTGTACCAAAGAATAAAATGCACCCAATTATTAAGGAAATCTCCCATATAGACATAGACAAATAGATGCCAATTGTTAAACAAACAGAGAAGGCGAAATAACTTATCCAATCAAATTGAGAACGAATTTTACTTGTTAGTAATTTTACAAGTTTTCGATCAATTCCATAAAATTCAATAAATAGAATTGAAAACAGAATGGCTAAACGATATAAAGTTTCTATTGCAATAATTTGCTCGGAAGTTTCAATTAAATTATCAACTGGAATTTTAATAGCACAAAATATCGATGTCGTAAGATATATTGTAAAAATAAAAACGAAACGGAAAATTGGTATTATTTTTTGAATTATTGCATATCTATTAAAGAGTTCATTACGTCTGATGAAAAATATTGTTAATATATTTTGTAAAGCAAAAGTGTTTAAAAAGATTAGAATATTGGAATATATTTCTTGAGGGAAATACAAATTTATTAATAAAATTAAAGTTGTAGAGAATAATGCAGAGAAAATTACCCAAATAATAGAGAAAATTTCCAAATTCGCTGTTTTATTTTTTTGAATTAAACCGAATTTTGTTTTACTGCTAAGAAAGATATAGGCTAATTCCAAACTAAAAAGAATATCCAAAAACAATATGGGTTCATTCATAGATACTAATTGAGATGCTGAAATTAGAAGTTCCATCATAATCATTGAGATACCTCCAATAAGTAAAACAATAACTAGACCTAAATAAGATCTAATTATTGGGAAGTAAATCAAAGTTGCCACTATTACTAAAACACCTGTAGAAGCCCATCCTCCTATTTCAAAAATCGTTAATCCCAATTCAAATAGTGATAAACCGAAGAAAATTGCCATACCAAACCATATTAATTCAAACAAGACTTTAGGTAAATACTTCCTAGCTTGAAATGATAGAGTTGTTCCAAAAGCAAACGCAATTGCAAGGAATATTCCAAAAGTAGTGAAATCTTTCCCCATGACATCGATTAAACTAAATGATCTTGCTAGTAAAATTGCTAGATTTATTATTACTATTAAAGAATGACCTATTTTTATTAGATAATCGCGTAAATTAAAGTATTTTCCAGTTAGTAAAACAAAAGATATTACAATGAAAGTAATATTAACAGAAATTGTAGGATCAACGAAAATTAGAATAACAAATGTGTATAATAACGCAAATATACTAGCTAAAATTGTGAAATACCCTAAAACAATGATTAATGAACTAGCAAGTTTAGATTTCTTTTTTATATTCGGGAAATAACCTAAAGCAAGAATATAAAATCCCCCAATTAAAGTTCCTATTGGTATCTCCCATTCAAGGGTAAAATTAAAGAAATTTGTTACAAAAGTTATATTCGTTGCTGCAATAAAAGGCCAAATAAGACTAAGGGAAATCCAATGCTTGTAATAATAAAAGATAGGGACA
>JAUWPK010000331.1 GCA_030611625.1 Promethearchaeum sp.
ATTCCATTAACTCCAGCTACAATCGCAAATCAAGTTATTCAACGCGATAGACATGCAGAAGTTTTAAATTTAACTGCTTTGATCGGGGGAACTATAGATAAAATTGCACGTGAAATGAGAATTCTACAAAGAACAGAAATAGGAGAGATGTTTGAAGCATTTGGAAAAAAGCAAGTGGGTAGCTCAACTATGCCTCATAAGAGGAACCCACACAAAGCTGAACGCCTCTGCTCTCTTGCAAGAGTGTTAAAATCAAATATAATTATTGGAATAGATAATATTGGTCTTGAAGATGAAAGAGATTTAACTAATTCTGCTAATGAAAGGATTATCTTTGCTGAGAATTTCATCCTTCTAGATTATATGCTTCATCAATTAGCCCAAAATATTGAGGGAGAAGAATTTAATCTTCAAGCAATTCAGCGTAACCTGGATTTTACTCATGGAGCATTTTTAGCTGAAAGAATTATGGTTGACATGGTAAATAAGGGAATTGGAAGACAAGAAGGTCATGAAATTCTTAGAAAAGCAGCGATCAAAGCGCGTGAATTAAATTTACCTATGAAAGAGATATTAATAAAAGATATTATGATCAAAGATAAATTTACTGAAGTTGAGTTAGATGATTTACTTAAACCCGAGAATTATATCGGAACTGCAGTTAGCCAAGTGGAAAATTTAATTGAAATTCTGAAAAAAAAATATAGAATAGAACTTTAAAAACTATCTGATTAAAATGTCCCAAAAAAAAATTCCCACATATGAAAATCTTGGTGTATCTTCCCAAAAAGAAGATGTTCATTCAGCCTTAAAAAATATTGACAAAGGATTATTTCCAGGAGCATTTTGCAAAGTTATTGAAGATATTGCTCTTGATAAAAATTATTGCTCGATTCTTCATGCTGACGGAGCTGGAACAAAATCCACTTTAGCATATATGATGTATCGTGAAACAAATGATGTATCATATTTCAAAGGTATAGTTCAAGATAGCGTAATAATGAATCTCGATGATATTATGTGCGTTGGAAAACCTACTGCGATATTGCTATCAAACACGATTGGACGCAATAAAAAAATAATTTCAGGAGAAATTATTGCAAAAATAATTCAATCATATGAGAAATATATTGAAGAATTAAGGGAACGAGGAATACCCATCTATACTGGTGGAGGAGAAACTGCCGATGTTGGAGATCTTGTTCGTACTTTAATTGTTGACAGCACATTAATCACACGAATGAAGAGAGAAGATGTTATAAACCCTCAAACAATTCGTGAAGGAGATGTTATTGTCGGATTGAGCAGTTTTGGAAAAGCTAAATATGAAAATGCCGAATATAACAGTGGAATTGGAAGTAATGGATTAACTTTAGCTCGTCATGGCTTATTGAAACATAAATATTATGATAAATATCCAGAATGTTTCGCTCCTGAAATTGATAAAGAATTGGTATTCTTTGGAAAATATGATTTGAATGATAAAGTTCCAAATACACCACTTTCTGTAGGGGAAGCAATATTAAGTCCTACAAGAACTTATGCCCCGATTTTAATGGAAATTTTCAAAGATGATTACTCCGAAATACACGCAATATTTCATAATACTGGTGGTGGCCAGACTAAATGTTCAAAATTTGGTCATAAGATCCACTATATCAAAGATAATTTATTTACTGTTCCTACTATTTTTTCAATGATTCAAGAATCGTCCCAGATACCATGGGAAGAAATGTATCGAGTATTTAATATGGGAAATTTGTTAGAAATTGTCTGCTCTGAAGAATATGCAAAGAATAAGATTATTCCTATTGCAAGTAAATTTTCGGTTGATGCAAGAATAATTGGCTATTGCAAATCTAATTTACAAAATGAAAATCAACTGACAATTACATCGCCACAAGGCAAATTTAAATATTAACCGATTTAATTAAGTAAAGGGATTAAAATTATGGATGAAAATATTGAAAAACGGCTCCAATTCGCTTTATCCATTATATTTCTAGCTGCAATTAATTTAATTTTCCGTTTAATTTTTGACGCTATACTTAAGAAATTTACTTTAGACGAAATAACGAGAATTCTGGTGACCTTCATAGCATATGCTTTCATCATTTTCTTATCTGCAATTATAATTTTTTATATCATTAACAAAACTTTCCTAATTTTGGAAGAAGACGAAACAGAAGAAGAAAAACAAGAGCTTGTTATTAAAGAAAGGACAGATCCCAGCCTCAATTTAGTATTTCAAGGTTTTACATTTAAAAACTTTGGTTCTCAATTAAAATCTGCCCTGATTTTAATCTGTATAATATATATTCCTTTAGATTTCTTCAGCTATTTCATACCTTTATTATTTAAATTAAATGTACTAGAATACCAGTTAAATACGCTCTCATCATCTTTCTTGGGAAGTTATTTATTGTATGATTTCAATCTGATGATAATTATGACAATAATCATCCATTTTTTTGTTGCATTAAGGGAAGAGTTTGTATTTAGAGGCATTTACATAACTTTTGGGGAAACTAAGTTAAGTAAAAGCACTGTTTTTATCCATAGCGCGTTTTTATTCGGTCTAGCCCATTTTTCTTATATTTTTACATTAGAAAAAGGAGACTCAATTTTCTTCCCTTTTTGGTGGTTTTTGAATGGGGCGATAATTGGAATTACATCAGCATATTTCTATATTTCAAAAAAACAATTATGGCCGTTAATAATTGCGCATTGGACAAATAATGTCATTTCAGCGATTGTACTACGATTGAATCACAATGGAGTTCCTTATTGGCAAGGAATTTTTTTAACAATATATGTCCCAATATTTGCTTTAGGTATTGTTTTATTCATAATTTATAGGAAATCTTTGACAATTCATATTAAACGGATGTATCATCTCTTTATTAATTATTTTATTGAGACGCCGGAAAAAGCATATTTCGCATTAGATTTTGGAATAATCGTAATAATATGGATGCTAAGTATCATATAGTGTTGATTTGAGGTCAAAAATATGAATATAGGCATACTTTCTGATTCACATATTATTGAAACTCATTTAAAATCAGAAGGTTATCCAAAATTACTTAAAACTTTAAATACCATTTTCAAGGATGTTGATCACATAATCCATGCTGGTGATATCTGTTGTGACCAATTTATAGACGATTTAGCAACTGCAACGGGAAAACCAGTAAGTGCAGTTGCAGGCAACATGGATTTTGATTCTAAATGGCCTAAAAGATTAACACTGGAATTTGAAGGAATAAAAATTGGTATCACACACGATCTTAATGATTTTGCAACAGCTTTTCCTAAAAAATCTATCAGAGTTTTTATTTATGGACACGCTCATTTACCTTCAATTAAAGATAGCCCTCAAGGTGTATTGATGATAAACCCCGGATCTTTATTAAAACCTCGAACAAAAAAATATTTTAAAGGTTTTTCTGAAGAAAAGAGCGCAAGACCATCAGTGGCTTTTCTAAATTTAGAAAATGGATTGGTTTCGGCATTTATAAAAAAACTTTAATGGCTCTAATGTAATTAATATTTTATACAAAAAAATATTGGGATTCTTATGTCAATTCACATTTTAAAAAAGATACTGAAAGGTTTAACTGAAAACGGCTTTAAAGCTGCTGTTTTTGCAAAAAGTGATGGCCTTCCTCTGGCAGGTGTTTCAACTCCCACAATAAATGAAAAAGCACTTGCTCCAATTATTGCTATGTTTTCGGAGATTTCCTCAGAGGCTA
>JAUWPK010000262.1 GCA_030611625.1 Promethearchaeum sp.
GTAAAAGGGCGAATTTCTGTAATGGAATCGAATTCATTTCATTATAGGTTTTAAAACAGAAAACCAGGTAATTTCTTATTTCATCATGGTTTAGTGGTAATTTAGTATCCAAAAAGGAAACCATTCGAGAAATCATGACATTTTCAGTTAATCCGA
Organism: Promethearchaeum sp.; assembly: GCA_030611625.1. Classification (GTDB taxonomy): domain Archaea; phylum Asgardarchaeota; class Lokiarchaeia; order Sigyniarchaeales; family Promethearchaeaceae; genus Promethearchaeum. The sequence goes on from JAUWPK010000262.1 coordinate 157, forward strand.
CAGAATAGTTCTTAATAACCGCTAGTCTTTCATTTAATTTTTTCTTATTAATTTTAAATTGGGGGTGCTCGTAATCTGCGGAAGTTTGCTTGGGGATAAAAACGGGGGTATCAGAGGATTCCTTTTTGTTATTATTTTTCACTTATTAGGACCCGCTCTTGAGTTTATTCATGCCATTCATGTCATTCTAAATTTTGAATAAGATTTTTTATGGAATCTTCTATAAGTTTTTGGCTTTTTTCAAGCATATCATTATCCTTGTAAATTTTAGCGAGGTAATTAGTAAAAATGAGATTATAGAGTAGGGATAGGTCTTGGTTGCCTTCTTCATCCAGAGAGTTTAAATCACTCTTAATTTTTTTGGTTAGTGTTTTATTCTTCTTTTTGAGGGATTTCTCTATCCATGACCATCCATTACTATCGAAAACTTGCTGTCTGATATTTTCCAAGGTTTTAGTGATAACAAGGTAATAAATCATGATATCATCACTATCGGTTGCGACCATAGCTTCTATATTTTGCTCTATATTGGCTTGGAGAGAGCTTAAATCGAGGGAAAACTTTTCTTCAAGCGCGTTTAGATATGAAGCAATGTCATTATTGTAGATGAATGAGAAAACTTTATCAAGATCAGCGATAAAGAAGTGTAATAGTTTTTCTAATCCGTTGATTTCTACATAATCTCTAACATTTTTTCCCATCAATAAATCTTGGCCTTCGCCCCTTACGACTAAAGCATAAACACCTAATTGAAGCATTTCATTTTGAATTTCAGACATTTTTTCCCCCACTTCCAATAAAACTTCGTCGTTACCTTAATAGATTTTATCGTCTTAAATAATTTTAAGATTTTGGATTTTAAATATATGTTCAATTTAAATTTCCATATTTTTTGATTTAATTTATTCTGATTTCATTTTGATCCCATATTGATTTCCTTAGGTTTCATATGGAAAATAATCTAATAAAATAGAATATTATGATCAATTAGAATACAATCATGGAAAATAATGAAGATCTTATATTAAGAGTGGAAAAAATCTCAAAATCATTTAAAGATGTCCATGCTGTTGATGATTTGTCCTTTCATATTAGAAAGGGAGAAATTTACGGATTACTTGGTCCAAATGGAGCTGGAAAAACGACCACAATTAAATTAATTTTGGGATTATTAGAACCAGAAGCAGGTGATATCTCTGTTTTAGGGCTACATCCTCAAAAGGATGAATTAGAATTAAAAGCTAAGATTGGATATGTATCTGAAGAACCGCTAATTTACAAATCACTTACACCGAAAGAATTATTTAATTTTATTGCATCCATAAGAAAATTAGAAGGAGAAAGTGCAACATCTAAATTAGCACAGTATTTGGAGAGTTTAAGCGCTGTTGAGTATTATGAGAGACTTATTTCGACTTTATCGCGTGGGAATAAGCAAAAAATTCAAATTATTGCAGCAATTTTACATGATCCAGAAATTCTTATTTTGGATGAACCGTTGACTGGATTAGATGCAAAATCTGTTAAGGTTGTAAAAGAAATTTTGGAATTGCACACAAAGAGAGGTGGAGCAGTTTTATTCTCAACGCATATAATGGAAATAGCAGAGGATATCTGTGATCGAATAGGTATAATTAACCAGGGTAAGATGGTTGCGGAAGGAACTATGGAAACTCTTAAACACAAGGTTAGTGCAATGGATGAGGATATGGATTTGGAAGATATTTTTCTAAGATTGACCGAACAAGACAACTCAATTAATGAGATTGTAGAAAAATTACGTAAAACAATGAATTCATGAAGATTTGATTGAAATGAACAATAAACAACTTTACAAAATTTCGAAATTTGCCTATAAAGAAGCTTTTTTAGTTAGTCAATTGGAAATGGCGGGGGTAAACCAAGCAAAAATTCTCGAAAAAATGGAAAAGAATTCAAAATACATGCGTACTCAAGATATTGCCATGAAAGTTGTAGTTTCGATATATCTTGCTGCTATGGTTATTTTACCAATTCAAGTTTACGCACTGTTGGATACTGCAATTGAGAATGGAATCCCTACCCAATGGGCAATTTTTGCTGGTGGGGTTTCCTTTAGTATATTTTCTGCGATTCAACTATTATTTCTGGTCACTTTTGGTATTTTTCTCTCATCAGGATTTTTTTCAGGAGAAGAGTTCAAATTTTTATCTACATTACCGTTATCTAAACAAGATCTTCATAAAATTACGTTGTTTACATTTTTCCGCACCATCGACGCTCAATTTTTTACTTTGGCACTTTCCTTTCCCGTTGCAACGTTTTTTGCAACAAAAAATATACCTATTACATTTATCAGTATTATCGTATCTTTATTGAATTTAGTCTTTTCTTTTGGCATACTTGCGGTTTTTGGTGAAAAACTAAACCGAATTATGAAAAACTCCGATGTATCTTCAAAAAAGGCATCTGTAATTAGGGTCTCGGTTATGGTTGGATATGCGGTTTTAACAATAGGAATCGCGCTAAGTTTTCAAATGATAATCCCTAAAATTGAACCATTTTTTACCAATTATCCTACAAATTTGGATACATATGAATTAATAAATAGGTTTATTGGAATTATACCTTATCCACTCAGCGGGGGATTTTTAATATCAAATTTATATTTTGGTAGTCAAGAAATTCCTTTCACACAATTAATTACTCCAATTTTGGGAATTATATTACTAATTATTTTAAATCTACGGTTCTATCGAATTGTAATGAAAAAGATGGACAATATAATTTTTAAAAAATCAGGTAGTTTGCAAGAAAAACAAAAAATAACCGAAATAAAGGATATTAAGATTATACCCGTAGAACCTATGAATGCATTTTTTAATAGAGATAAAAAAATGGCAACTAGGGATGTACAGGTAATAATGATGATCGTTATGCCCATTTTATTACCATTTATTGGGTACGCATCTATGATGTTCGCAGCTGATGAAATGGGAAATGAATTCGATATGGTTGTAATAATTATGAATCTATCATATTGGATGATGAGTGGTGCATTGATAGTTATGACTTTACTCACTATTGAAAATTCTGGATCCACAATAACTCAAGCACTACCTATAAATCCTCGAGATCAAGCAATGGCAAAAATAAAATGGCTCTTGATCATTTTACCAATATCCTCGTTGATTTCACTGATACCCCATATCGGAAAAGAATCATTCTTTACAAATTTAATATACATTATTATTACGATGAGCATTGGGCCTTTAACGGGAGTTCTCACTTTATTATTAAAAGTAAGGTTTTTTGGAAAAATGAAATATAAATATGTTTTGGATGAAATAAATATTGAAGCAAAAATCTGGAAATATGTGCTAATTACTATAATCGTTATGATATTTTATATAATAATCATAATATTATTTCCTATAATTTTAATGACCTATGATTTAGTAATTCTTTCACTTATTTTTATTGCTGGTGAGGTCGTAATTTTACTTATACTATCTTTTTTCTTTAACAAAATGTTTCCCAAGATGCAAGTCCAAAAAATTTAAATTGTGAAAAATAAATATAAAATTGAATAATCCCTGGCGTTTCTCTTAATTGAGGAATCTGCGGTGAGACACCGTGGTGGAATACGAAGGAATCCATATTACAATACTTATCCATACAAGGAGTATGGATAAGTTTTTGACTCTGCGAGTCAAAAAGATGCTGTAGTTTGCGGGGATTCTTCTTTTTTCCTTTAATTTTTATTTCCTATTTAATTCTTTTAATTTTTAAGAAAATTGCTGACAATTGAGGTTATCAAGATTTAGTTCATAAAATTCTATAATTCAAATATAATAGAAATTATCACACTCACTACAAGACTTTATTATTATTGCCTAAAAATTTAAATTAATAGAAGCAAATATAAACTTGAATCCCTGGCGTTTCTCTTAATTGAGGAAGCTGCGGTGAGACACCGTAGTGGAATACGAAGGAATCCATATTACAAATTCGAAAACATACATAGGTATGTTTTAGAATAAGAACTCCAAGAGTTCTTAAATTGCTGTTGTTTGCAGGGATTTACCTTTTTTCTTTTAGCTTTTATTACATCTTTAATTCTTTTAATTTTTGAAAGATTTGATAAAATTTTTCTGCTTTTTGAGGATTTACCATATGCAAATAGGCAATTTTTCCTTGAAGTTGATTGTATATGGCATCACCTTCTTCCCCTTGAGGTAATCCAAATTTATGGTATCGATATAACTCCCCCCGTAAAGAATTCAACCATTTTCGTTCAACATTAAGCTTTTCATTTACTGTTATTCCAGTAACTGCTTTTCGGTTTCCTTTTCTGAATACTTTCGTTTTTGAAAAATTTGGATATAGTTTTTCATCCCGAATAATATGATAAACTGATGCAATGAATTTTCTTACATGGATCTTTTCGTTTATTGATGAAAAAGTAAGGTCATCAGCATATCTAGAATAATTCAAACCATATTTTTTAGACAATCCGTTTAATCTGACATCCATTCTTGAAGCATACAAATTTGCAATCATTGGACTCGTTGGTGCCCCTTGTGGAATAAATCTTTTTAATTTGTACCAATCTGTGCAAATACAGGCAAGAACACCAGACACTGGTCGATTATACCCTATACCTCGAAAAACATGGAGAACATGCCAGAATTTTAAGGAGGGAAAGAAATTGCGAAGATCTATTTTTATTAGGGTATTTGCCATAAGATGCACACGTGCATTATCCACCGTAGATTTCCCTGGGACAAAACCATAACAATAATCGGGAATTTCCACTTTCTCAAGTATTTCACGTAAAATTTTTAACTGTAACTGTTTTAAACGGAAATTTGGGCTTGAAATTAGCCGTCTTTTCTTATTTGGAAACTCAATGAATGTATGAGTATAAAATGGACTCTCATGTTCAAAAAATGAGGATATTTCGATTTCAGGTTGATTTTCCGATTTTTTCTTTCCATTATCTTTTATATCTTCTGGAGATTCTTCTTTATATTTTTGACCTTCTGGAATCGTACTATCTCCAAATTTTTCAAAAATCTTGTTTCGTTTTATATAATGAGATCCCATTCTTTTTTTTTGATTGTAAGAATAACCCAATAGATTATTAACCTTAGTATTAAAATAGTGGGCAAGGTCGATTATTGAATT
>JAUWPK010000073.1 GCA_030611625.1 Promethearchaeum sp.
TGATGGCATCAATTTAACATTATTAGTGCCTTCAGAAAAGACACAAATTGTAATCAATGCAATTAATGAAGAATTTCAAGGAACTTCAGATGATTTAGAAAATTAGTGATCAAAAAAATGGTATTAGTCAATGAGAACTTCTTGAACTTGCAAAACAGTTATCTCTTCTCCGAAATTGCACGAAAAACGCGTGAATTTATCGCATTACATCCTGAGGTTTCAGTGATCAAGTTAGGTATCGGTGATGCTACCCGACCTCTTCCACTATCAGTTATCCAAGCTTTTCATCATGGTGTAGATGAATTAGCGGATCAAAAAACGTTTCATGGTTATGGACCCGAGCAAGGCTATGCTTTTCTTCGGGACTTAATAGTAGAAAATGAGTATAGAGCTCGAGGAATTGATATTGATCCAGATGAAATTTTCATTTCCGATGGATCAAAGTGTGATACGGGAAATATTTTGGATATTTTTGGAAAAAATATTGTTGCGATTTCCGATCCGAGTTATCCCGTCTATGTGGATACCAATGTGATGGCAGGAAATGCGGGAATAGCTACTGATCATGGGCAATACGCAGATATTGTTTACCTTCCTTGTAATCAATCAAACAACTTCTGTCCAGCAATTCCCAACTTTCATGTAGATCTGATTTATTTATGCTCGCCGAATAATCCCACAGGGACAATTTTAAATAAGGTTGAAATGGAAAACTGGGTGGATTATGCCCTTCGTGAAAAGGCTATCATTCTATTTGATGCAGCATATGAACGGTTTATTGTTGAAGATGATATCCCGCATTCCATTTTTGAAATTCCTGGAGCACTAAAAGTCGCAATTGAATTCCGAAGCTTTTCTAAAACCGCGGGATTCACGGGAACTCGTTGTGCCTTTACAGTGGTACCAAAAAGCTTGAACGCTTATGATTCAAAACAAAATGTCATTCCTATTCATCCCCTCTGGAACCGAAGGCATTGTACGAAATTCAATGGCGTTTCCTACCCGGTTCAAAAAGCGGCTGCTGCAATCTATACGGATATTGGTAAAAACGAAGTTGAGAATATAATCAAATATTATCAAAAAAATGCTGAAATTATCCGCAAGGGATTAAAACAAGCGGGTTTGGAGTTCTTTGGAGGGATAAATTCGCCATATATCTGGGTGAAAGCACCTCAAGGTCAAAGTTCATGGGAATTATTTGATCTCTTTCTAGAAAAGCTAAACATTGTAGGTACTCCCGGTTCAGGTTTTGGGCCTAATGGCGAAGGATTTTTTCGATTAACCGCCTTTGAAAGTATAGAAAACACTCAAGAAGCCATGAAACGGATTCAAAACTATAATTTTGGTCTTGAAAAATAGTAAACCATTTTTTTACATCGATATTTGATATTCAGTATACAACACTTCCAACCGAAACAAACACACCACATCGTAAATGATGAGAGTCACAATTCCAAGAGATAATAGGCAAACTCAAAAATGATATTTAAAGGTTCTTCCATTTTTAAACCTTAATGTCAAAGAAATTATGGAAAAAAAGCGAATCAACACTGGTTGAGGTTATCGAGCGATTCACCGTGGGGAATGATTATTTGTATGATATGCATTTAGCTCTTTTTAATATATATGGGAGTGCAGCCCATGCTCGAATGTTAACGAAAATAGGAATTATAACGCCGTTAGACCTTGATGCCATACTTGGGGGATTAAAGCGCATAATAAAGGAAATTGACCAACATTCCTTCGTGATGCAGCTTGAGGATGAAAATATTCATACAAAAGTCGAAAATATTCTGGTGAAGACTATTGGAGACATCGGAAAGAAATTGCATACAGCTCGTTCTCGTAATGATCAGAACTTAGTCCTTAGTTTAGGAGGAAACAATTAGTTCACATGCTATTTTTCAAAGTTTAAATTCTTATCCAACCAGTTAGGATAGTAGTTATTTCCGATTCCTTGCATTTTAAAAGTAGTTCTTCAAAAACTGAAAAAAAAATTCTTCTTATCAGAAATATTCATTTTTAATCGAATTATTTTTAAACCATGTTTTTATAAAGATCCTACCGCAATGAAACAAGAACAATTGGTAGAATTGGCAAAAGAGTATGGAACTCCACTCTATATATACGATGGCAATATTATTTTACAAAGATATAAAGAGCTGTTTAACTTCATCAAATGGCCAAAATTGGAAATTTTTTATGCCATGAAGGCAAATTACAATATTGGCATTTTGCGCCTTTTAAAGGATGCTGACGCAAAGGTTGACATTGTAAGTCCTGCTGAAGCGATCTTGTGTTTGGAAATTGGATTTTCACCAGAAAATCTTCTCTTTACAGCCAATAATATTACCGAAAAAGAAATGCATGAAGTACATAAACTAGGGCTTCTAATCAATATTGGATCATTATCTCGGTTGGAGAAATATGGAAAAGCTTTCCCTGGATCTAAGGTGTGCATTAGGTTTAATCCCGATGTTGTTGCAGGGTCTCATGTTAAGATCCAAACAGGGGGGAATATCACAAAATTCGGAATTTTAATGCAAGATGTCCAAGAAGTAAAGAAGATTATTCAAAGCTATAACTTAACTGTTGTGGGGTTACATGAACATACAGGATCTGGAATTGCTGAGACTGAAAAAGTCTACCAAAGTATGACGAATTTACTAAGTATAGCTAAGGCTGAGAACTTTCCTGATTTAGAGTTTATCGATTTTGGAGGTGGTTTAAAGGTGCCCTATCATCCGGATGAGAGGCGGATAGATTATTTAAAATTTGGGGAAATCATATCCGAGATTTTCTCAGATTTTTGTAAAAACTATGGGAAGAAATTAGTGTTACGATTTGAACCTGGCAAATACATAGTTGCAGAATCAGGATATCTTATTGTACAGGTAAACACGTTTAAAAATAATCGAGGACGGTTAATTGTGGGAACAAATTCAGGTTTTCCCCAACTTATTCGACCCAGTTTTTATAATGCCTATCATCATATTGTTAATTTAACAAATCCAGATGGTGAAATGCAGAAATATGATATTTGTGGAAATATTTGCGAAACGGGGGATGTGTTTGCAAGTCAACGAGATCTTCCAGAAGTGCGGATTGGGGATTATTTAGTATTAGAGAACGCGGGAGCCTATTGTTATTCCATGGGTGGAATATATAATCTTAGAGCTATGCCTTCAGAGGTTTTATTCTATAAGGGAAAAGCCCACCTTATTAGGAAACAGTTAACTAATGAAGAATTGGTAAAGCAAATATTACAAGATTCATCTTAGTTTCTTTTTTTCGACAAAAAATCCTCAATAATCTAGATTTGAGCTTTATAATTAACATAGAAAGTATATAGATCGGTTTTTCCAAAATTTAGTTCCCATTTAATCATTTATTTTATGGAAAAATTAGAATAAGTTTACCCGATCAGGTGGATCAAGATAAAATTTCTGCATATGCTATTTTAGATGAGATCCTTGCCTTGAGAATTGATGAGGGGTTGTCTCCTTGGGAAATCATTAAACTAGGCTTTGATCCGGCGTTAGTCCACCGAATTGAAAGTCTTTATACTCGAACGGAATATAAACGGGCTCAACTTGTTCAAATTATCAAGATCAATAAAAAAACATTTGGTAAAGGTCGTAAGATTCTTGTGCTTAAACGCAGTTCTACTAAGATTTTGATTAGCCGAAATTATTCTTCTGCCATGGCAATCAATGTTAATAGAGAAGCTTGAGCAACTTTTTTAACAAAATCAAAATATACATACTCAATAATGTCCGATCCTGTATGATAATGAGGACATCTAAAATTCGCACTATCTGATATAAAAATAGCATGAATTTTTTCTCGCCAAAATGGTGCGTGGTCAGCTCTTAGCAATCAGGCAGCTTCATAGATATATTTGCATAATCCATTCCGGTATATATGGCTGCAAATTCAAACCATATTTTGTCCAAAAATTTCCAAATGAGAATTATAAAGAGTTTAAAAAAGATACTCAGAAGGATCTTGAACTTTTAATCTCCACAATTCCTTACTTTGGTGGTTTTAAAAATATATTTACCCAATATTTGGTTAGTGCCCCACTTGTAGTTGCAATTTACAAGAATATTAAACCATTGGGAATTGAAGATGAAGAATTTGGTGAGTTTATTTTTGAAACAGTTGGTAAATATCTCACTCCTAAAAGAAAATTAACAAAAATAATAGCTAAAGCTTTGGCAGTGGGGTGGTTAGGAAAACGTTTGAATAAAAAGAATGCCAATAAACCTGTATTATATGAATATGAGTGGAAATTTGATATTATTGAGGATAAAAATGATAAAGATCTTATTTATACGATGAAATATAATCAGTGTGGTTTACAAAAGTATATGGAAGATTTGGGTTATTCCCATCTGACACCTTATCTTTGTATCTCTGATTACAAGCTTCTAAGTAATCTTATATTGGATTTAAACGTACACAAACTATTGCTATGGGTGGCACTTATTGTGATTTTCAATTCAGAAAGAATTAACCGACACCAAAGACATGGAACACTGAAAAATTTGATGATTATCGAGAATTTATGAAAAAATCAAATCTATGAGTTGTATCTTAAAAATTTAAATTTTTTCTTCATTTGATCAGTGGGAAGAAAATATCTTTTCCTTAAAGGAACGTGAAGCGATTTTAAGGCATTAAATACGTTTACAATCAGGGGTTCAGGTTACGAAAGCAGAGAGTGAAATTTTTAGTCTAATTATTGTGTGTTAATCTGAGTTTAATTGAATTTTATTTTTTAAATTCTCAAAATCATAAAAATAAAACCAAAAAGAAACACAAAAATCAATATTATAATTATTTAAGTGAGGAAAAAAATCATTAAGTGACTAAATTTTGTTATTGAGCAAATCAAAACCCTATGGATTTATGAAATCAAGCAAAGGTTTAACCAATTTTGCAGTGGTTTATACGATTTTGATAATATTCTTTGGTTCAATTGGAATAGTTAATAATGTTTTCGGTCAAGAGGGGATTTTAAAATATGGAGTAGATCCTGGTTGGCCCCCTGGAGAATTTGTCGAGAATGGGAAAGTCAAGGGATTTGATGTAGATTTAGTTCAAAAAATGGGAGAAAATATGGATTATGTTGTGGAATATTATCCGATGGATTGGATGGATGTGTTAGAATCGGTAAAAAATGGTTCATTGGATATATTATGTGCAACAGACACTCCCGAGCGGCGTGAATTTTTTGATTTTAGCAAACCAATTTTGAATCTTTCCAATAGGATATTCGTAAACGAGAAGGTGGTGGGAATCTCCGATGCATATGATCTGGCAAATCATACCGTTGCCGTTGTTAATCAATATGCAACGCATATATACCTTGAAAATAACGTACCGGATGCTCATCTTGTTGTAGTAGAAAAAGTTCAAGATGGTCTCGAAATGTTGGCAAATGGCGAGGTTTTTGCACTTTTTGATGAAATGCATATTGTTTCTTATTTCATTCAGGAGCATAATTATGAAGGAATAAAGGTGATTGGAGAAGAATTGGTTTTTGGACCATTTTGTATTGCAGTGAAGAAAGGAAATACAAATTTGCTTGAGGAAATTAATGTAGCACTTGAAATTCTGTTTGAAACGGGTGATTATAATACCATATATGAGAAATGGTTTGGAAGCGGATTTAGTTCTAACAATATTTCAACAGAAATTTTGATTATTGTTTCCCTAATTGTTGCTATTTCGGTGGCTGGATTGGGTTTATTAACTTTATGGAATCGAACTTTAAAAAGAAGGATTGGTGATAAAACCAAAGAATTAAAAATAGCTCAAGATGAATTAATCCAATCTCAAAAGATGGAGGCGATTGGTCAATTTGCCGGGGGGATAGCTCATGATTTTAATAATGTTTTAACAGTAATACTCGGTTTATCTAATTTATCTATAGATTCCTTGAAAGATGATGATTATGAGATGGATAAGAATGAACTTATCAAAAATTTAGAAGATATAATGAGAGCAGGAGATAGAGCTGCTAAACTAACAAAGGATATCCTCACATTCAGTAGAAAACAAGTTTATCAATCTCAAATAGTAAATGTTAACAAATTATTTCAAAATAATGAGGATATGATTACAAGGGTATTGGGTGAAAATATTGCTTTCAATTTAAAATTAGATCAAGATATTAAATGCATTGAAATTGATCCTAACCAACTATCTTTGGTTATTTTAAATTTGGCATTAAATTCACGGGATGCAATGCCAAATGGGGGAAAATTCACAATAGAAACATCAAGTATATACATAACCAAAGACATGAATGGTTTTGATTTAAAATCTGGAGAATATATTAAGATCTCGGTAAGAGATACGGGTATTGGAATGGATGAAAATCAAATGCTGCATATATTTGAGCCGTTCTTTACAACTAAAGAAAAGGGAAAAGGAACAGGTTTAGGGTTGTCAACAGCGTATGGAATCATAAAACAGTTTAACGGAGATGTTAAAGCAGAATCAGAATTTGGAGTTGGGACCGTTTTTCATATGCATTTTCCAGGAAGTGATGAAATTGATCTTGAAGAAAATGAGAGTGAAAAAAAAAACCGAGGAAACCTTCATGGTAACCAAACTATTTTGCTTGTTGAAGATGAAGAAATGGTCAGGAAATTTGCATTGAATGTGCTAAATTCTCATGGATACAATTGTTTAGAGGCCAAAGGTCCAAAAGAAGCTGTTAAGATTTCTCAAGAATATAAAGAAAAAATAGATTTACTATTAAGTGATGTAATTATGCCTGATTTTTCTGGGCTTGAACTCAAAAAGAAAATTATAGAGCATCGTTCCAATATAACTGTATTGTTTATTTCAGGTTATGATGCAAATATATTAAGTAAGGATGGAAAATTAGAAGAGAGCATTGATCTACTTCAAAAACCATTTTCGTCAATCGAATTGTTAGAGAAAATTAAGCAATTATTAAAATAACATGATCAAAATTTTAATTTTTCAATTTATTTTTAAATTCCTTTTTCTTAGATAAATTATAAGAATTTTAGTGTGATTTAAATGTCTAATGATGCAAGTAAACAAGCGGTTGAATTTTTCGTTAAACGCGGTGATTTAGCTAATAAAACAGCAGATCATCACGTGCGTGATAATGAGTTTTCAAAAGGAATTAAATTATATCATCAAGCGTATAGTTTTTATAAGAAAGCTTTCCAGAGTATGCCAGATGATGAGGAATTGAAGCAAAAGTTAGAGGATGTTCGAGTAAAATATCAGAATGCGAAGGAAAAAGATAAAATTAGCGGATAATTGTATCGGTTATTTCTTTTTATCAACTTAGCATCATTATATTGAAATTTTTTTTGCTCTAATTTGTATTAATTATTAATTTTGGGATTCGCTATGCGTTATTTTATATTAAAAGAATTGTTCTGTTAACCGATTTTTAAAATAGGTAAAGAAGGTCAAGTCACCCTCCCACGTCGGGATTATAATCGAGAATTCATCGAGAAACATGTCTCTAATTTTACCCAGTTGTTTTCGGATTGCCCCATCTTTTTCTTTTGTTTTTGCTCGTCCAATAACGAAAAAGGGAATTGGTTCTTTAACCGGGACAATCATAATTTTGGAGTTTCTCATCTTAATAGCGTCAATAGAGTCTTCTGCCAAGTTTTGGACAGCGGACATGAATCCTGAGAAGATCATTGGGTTTATTCCTTCCACAAGTCCCTTAGATTGAACCGATAGGTAAGGTAAACCATTTTTGTTGATGATCCACAGTTCTTGTAATTTTAACGCCATAGAATGCCCCGTATTTCATTTAGTAATGCTTTGATGAGTGGAAAAAATTTAGTTCATATTTATTCTGCAGTTATTTCGAGAATTTTAACTTCTTTTACTCGTTGAACATTTAAGAATTCGTCTCTGACTTTTTCAATCGAGATATTTTCTTCACGTAGTGTAGTAGCATCGACATAAGTTTCATAAAAGCAGTTAATTGCTTCAAAACATAAACCTGTTGTGTGAATTGTCCCAACATCCAGGTTAAATTTCTTCAGGACATCGGAAATGCCCTTAACTAAGTCCGGGGAAAATTCTTTTAAACGTATTAGAATCTTTTTTACATCGTTATTTTGGCAAGGAAATATGCTTAATTTAATGAGGTCTTCAGCAGGAATAAAAATAAAGAGGTAATACGGAGATGATTTTAGTTTATCTCTAACATTATTAGGGATGAAAGCGTTATCATCAAAATCTTTTTTTTGCATTAATTTGCCATACGAAATCTGTTTCTTTTCATCATTTTCCATTCAAAATGCCACCTAATATCTATTTAGAGAATGTGGCTTAAAAGGTTTCTTAAAAATAAATTGGCACTCAAGATTAGCTCTCTTCTATTGGATTAATAATTGTGAGGAAAATATTCGAATGATATCTGGATCTTAATCTGGATATTAGTACTGTTGAATAATTTAAGAAAAGGGGATTATTTTGAGGAAGGCCATTTTGAAAGAAATATTATCAATAAATTCAATTCCGTTTCATTCCATTTATCTGATAGACGGAGAAACTGGTGTAGAATATATATCCAAAAATTATTCCGAGAATAAATACGATGTTAATGTTATAACTGGTATGTTTAAGGCATTAGAAACTTTTATCAATCACTTAGCGTATAGCGATAGATACGAGTATCTTCAGGAAATAAATTTTAAGGGACTTCGTATTGTTTATGAGCGGTATAATCCTGCTTTTGGTAAAAAATCTCTTTTATGTGTTGGAATTTCAAAGAAGGTTGAAGATGCCAAGATTGAACATGCTTTCCTGCAAAAAATAGTTATAGATTTTTATAATGTATACGAGCCCATTATTCAGCATTTTAAAGGTGATGTAATGCCATTTCAGTGTTTTTTTAATCGGTTAGAGGAATATCAATATAATTGGAATTCTGATCAGAAAAATCCATCTTTCCAAGGCTATAATTCACCTCAAAATGTAAGAACTCCGAATTTTCCCGAATTTATTGGATTTCAACGAATAGATGACTAAACAAGATAAAAAGTTAAACTTCATTCTACGAAGGGAACAATTGTGAGTATAAGTCTATATTTTTATTATCGGTCGCTAAAGAAATAGCAGTAAGTGTAATATCGAGCATGTCTTGAGCTTCTTTTAGAATTTGATTGAAATCATTAGATTCTTCGTTAAAATTGAGCTCCAGTGCATATTTATATGCCTGCTTTTTCAATTTCTCCTTCAAATCTTTAATTCTTTTCAGATCTTTTATTTGTAGTCCTAAAGATTTAATCCAATTTTCAATTTTTAATCTAAGTTGGTTCGTAGTATCATCATCCTTTATTTCTTCAATTTCCATTTTTTTAATATATTTGTTTGTGTAATTATTTTGAGAAAATATAGGTTTAACTATAGTGCAGAGATTTATAATTAGGGCGGAAGGTGCTAATCCAAGCAATGATCGCGATAGAGTTGCTATTATTTTCTTCTTATCAGTAAGTTGTGAATTTATTATGTAAATTTCAATGATACGTAGAAGTATGTCAATAAGTAGAAGATCATGTAATTCTTCAAGATTTTTTGCTCTGTTTAAAGTTTCAAGCAAAGTTTGGTAAATTATTTCTTTTAAAGGAATTATATCATTGAATGGCGCGAAATAGAGAATAAAATCCATAACTGTACGGGCTGCTTTTTCTTTTTCCCCCACACTTGTAAAATTTTTTTCGAGATATTTGGATATTGAGGAATTAGCAGATTCCACATCAAGAAATTCACTGATTTGGTTTAGAATTGAATAATATTTTTCTGACATTGGGTTAGAATCACCTAAGGATCAAGATTATTTACACAACGAAATAATATATAAGTTTCTATTAATGTAAAATTGTTTGAATGCTAAATTTATCATTAAATGTAATTCTACCAATCCAAAAAAAAAAAAAAAACAAAACATAATTATTTCTAAAAAATGGGATAAAGCATTCAAACCCATTCAAAAATGGGCCAACATCCCCACATATCTTGACGGATTAATACCTAAAGTTTAAGCTATATTGTTATTTCGTTAAGTTTTATAACATTTTGGGAAAAAGGACTATAGGTTTCTTTAATATTTAGTTATCCTTTTACCTATTTTTATGATAGGGAACATAAGATAAGACAATAAATTTATAAAGGATAATTTTCTTTTCAGTTGTAGGAGTTATATAGGAGTTGAAAAAATTGCAAGGTGAATATTTTTTTACAGGTGAGGATTTTTATCTCCAGAAGACTTCTTAAAAACTCAATCTATACTTTAGCTTTATTTCTTTTTATCAATGCTTGGTCTTTTTATTTTTATTATTTCTATTTCTATGCCTTTATGGCAATCTAATTTAGGGTCAAATGGAAATTTTGAGTTTAGATTGCCATCATAATTCTTACAATAATTCTCTGATATGTTTATCTTATAATTTGTTTTATTGTTGTAAAATTTCCTTTTTTTTGTTTCAATCTATAAAAATTGGCTTGAAACAGCATTTAAATAAAAAAAATATCACTCAATATGGAGAAAAATACGAAATGTCAAAAGTAATGCGATTCAGTCGGGAATATAAACCCACTAGTACTGTTGTTAATGTAAATAAAACAAAAGTTGGAGGCAAATTTTTTGCCATTGCTGCAGGACCATGTGCAATTGAAAATCCGGAGCAATATATTGAAACTGCTAAGATAGTTAAAAAAGCTGGAGCAAATATCATTCGTGGATCTGTATTCAAACCTCGCACATCTCCCTATTCTTTTCAAGGGTTGGGTCGTGAAGGATTAAAACTTATTAAAGATTTGGGGGAAGATTTGGATATTGCCACAGTTACAGAGGTTATGGATCCTCGAGATATAAAAATAACTGCCAATCATGTCGATATAATTCAGATTGGTGCACGAAATATGCAGAATTATGATCTTTTAAAAGAAGCTTCAAAATCTGATGTACCCATCATTCTTAAAAGAGGGTTGTCTGCTACAATTGATGAATGGTTATATGCTGCTGAGTACTTAATGATGGAAGGTAATGAAAATATTATTCTTTGTGAGCGTGGAATTCGCACATTCTCCACAACAACAAGAAATACTTTGGATTTATCTATAATTCCATTACTAAAAATGCGTACCCATCTACCAATTATAGTTGATCCAAGTCACGCAACTGGAAACCGTGATTTAATTGCAACGGTTAGTAAAGCAGCTATAGCATCCAATGCTGATGGAATTCTAGTTGAAGTTCATAATAATCCAGATAAAGCAAAATGTGATGGTGACCAATCACTTCCGCCT
>JAUWPK010000111.1 GCA_030611625.1 Promethearchaeum sp.
GACCGATTGTGACAAATGAGTACGATAGTTCTTGGGATATGTACGATCGTCATCTTTATCCCGGAGGTGCATGGCGCATTCACATGTTGCGAAATATTGTAGGAGAAGATGTTTTTTGGGAAGCAGTATCCGATTATCTCAACTCCTACAAGGGAAAAATAGTAGAAACTATCGATTTTCAAAGAAAATTGGAAGAGCATTCAGGGTTGAGTTTGGAAGCTTTCTTTGAACAATGGCTTTACAGCCCTGGTTATCCAAAACTAAAGGCTTCTTTTTCATATAATGACAAAACTCATCTTGGATCCTTAAAAGTAGAACAAAATCAAGAAGATAAGAAGAAAAAAGTAGGTATTTTTAAGTTTCCACTGGAAGTAAAATATGAAATTGATGGTAAATTAATTAATCAAACATTTCAGATAAAGGAAAAAGAACAGACATTATTTATTCGTTGTGATAAAAAACCCAAACAAATTGTTCTCGATCCAGATTTTGTAACTCTCTTCTCTTTGGATTTTAATCCCGGTACAGATATGCTAATTCATCAGCTTCAATCCGATTCAAATAATATTGTCGATCGAATTAGAGCTGCAGGAGAATTAGCGAAAGAAGGTAAATCGAGCAATTTAGAAGCAATAAAAGTAGCGTATAGCAAGGAAACTTTTTGGGGAATTAAAAATCAATATGCAAAAATTCTCGTAAAATCACCGAATTTTGAGGGAATTAAAATATTAATTGGGATTCTGGAAACTGAAACAGATCCTATGGTTTTGCAGGAATTAATTGCAAGTTTAGAGAATTCTCGTTATAAAATTGTGTTTGAAGCCATGAAAAAATATCTCCAACGTGAAGATAAACTATATTTTGCAACTAATAAAGCTTTGAAAGTAATAGGATCGCAACGAAACGAAGAGGCATTTGAGTTCTTAATAAATTACCATGTAGAAGAAGATTACAATTTCATTATTCAATCGGGATTATATACTGCAATTGGTAAAACTCGATCAGAAAAAGCCATAGATTATCTAATCAAACGTTTGTCTTATGGAAAAGAATCAGAATACGTTAGAAATGCAATAATTGGTGCTGTAGGTGAAGTAACAATATGGTCAGAAAAACCGATCAAAGAGAAAGTTATGAATATTTTAGCTGATCTACTTAAAATCGAAAAAGATGAAAGAGTAATTGGAACAATCTGTCGAACTTTAAGTGGATTTAAAAATACTCAGGTTATTTCAGCTATAGAAGGAGCAAAATATAAAATGGCAACTCAAGATCATCCTTGGGCAGATCGCAGAATAAAATCGATTACTAAGGGTAAATCTGATGAAGAAGAAAAAACCAAGCTCCAAAAAGATTTCGATGAAATGAAGAAAAAGATGAAAGAAATATATGCTAAAGTTGAAAATTTAGAAGCAAAAATTAAAAAAGAATGAAATTTCAACCCAATCTAATTCTCTCTTTATTTTTTAATATTTTGTAGATGAAATATATGAACTTGCTACAATGTGTG
This sequence comes from Promethearchaeum sp., assembly GCA_030611625.1. Lineage (GTDB taxonomy): Archaea > Asgardarchaeota > Lokiarchaeia > Sigyniarchaeales > Promethearchaeaceae > Promethearchaeum. The sequence continues at coordinate 1,511 of JAUWPK010000111.1, forward strand.
CTAAACGTAATGGTTCAGGTATGGCAGAAAATTCGGATAAATGATTTAAAAGGTCTACAATCTCATTCTTTGTAATACCGATTGCATGGAAGAAGATCTCTCTTGAAATTTTTGGATCTTGATTAATAGATACGATAAGAGACTCTAATTTTGGTAATTTCTTTAGAATTTTTATCTGTTCTTCGCGTTCGGGAAAAACTTTACTGTAAATTTCGCTCATAACAGATTTTGGTTTCCTATCAGGTAATAGAATTATGGGAATTTTAGTTTTTTCATATATTTCAAAGGGATTTGGTATATTAAATCCTCCCAGAGTTGGCGAATCGATCATAAAAAGACGGATTTCATTTCTGTAAGGATTAGACTTGTACATTTTAAGAATTTCTTGAGTAGAATCTAATCCATCAACTTGAATCATTCCTTTGCATACGCTTAGAAGTTGAGTTCCTCTACAAACTACTCCAATTAAAGAAATTTTTGGATAATTATCGTAGTTTTGATTAAAATGTGCTAAATCAGTCTTTAGATGTGGACCATCATCGAAAGCCATTATACAAATTTTTTTCTTCACATTTTGAATTTAATAAGAAGATGCTCTTTAATCTTTAGAAGAAGATGTGTGAATGCTTCTATTGCTGCTGATTTTTCTATTGTGAAATCGTTTAAATCGTAGTTTTTTAGAATTTCAATTAGAATTTCAGCCATTGATTCCAAAGACCAACCTATACAATACATATATCCAATGAATGCTTCAGTTGTATCTGCTAATCCATGCGCATCTGACCTGGTCTTCGCATATATTTTCATATCAGATTGTTTCAAAGCAGCTGATAAAATTATTCTGCTAACTTTTCTCTGATCCAGTTTCCCTAAAACAATAGATTTAGCAAGAGAATAAATAAAATTAGTGACGGTATCGCCGAATTTGGCAAGATCTTTACCAATGCCAATTTCTTTCATATTTTTCTTATTTCGAACAATCTTTTGAAGCGATGATGGAATATCATCCATAACCATTACCTTTTAACTAGAACCTATGAAAAAATTAAGATTTAATTGTAGAAACAGCATTACCCATACCTTTCCAATCAATGCGCATTAATTTTAATGCTTCTTTTAGTATATTTTTAATTTCTTTTAAACCATCTGTGCGAACATACATAACAGGAGGTTCGAGACTAGTATTTTTATAGGCTGCAAACTCAACACCCTTGCATTTAAGGACTTTAGTAACAAGATAATTCATAAAACCATGAGACTGATGTATTACATGGACATAAAACTCAGTTCCATTAATTTCCTGCTCCACAGATATTTTCAAATATTTAAAATCCCTTTGGGGTTCTGTTATTTCCTGGGATAATCGTTCTGCTAAATCTTCTGAAAACTCATCTTCTGATGTAGTTGAACTTGCAATATCAGAAGGTGTTTTAGATTTTTGCTCTTCCTTACGAAGTTCTTCTAATTCTTCATTGTTATCAAGTTCACTAAAAGCTTTATCGTCTAAATCAATATCTGATTTTTTTTTACCCATTATTATTTTAACCATCCATCTCAAAAAAAATTTATTATTTAATCTTCTAACTCATCGATAAAAGCTCTCATTTGATGTTCAAAAAGATTTATTTTATCTTTAGGCCCTGATACATTCAAACTTAAACCTGAATTGTGAGTATAGCTAATTCTTATTTTAAGCCCTGAACTTTTACCCTTTTTTTGGGCAAAACGAATGTATTCTTCTATGTTATTAATTGAATTAGGTTGAAAAAGAAGCGATTTTTTCCCTGTTTTTGCCATTTCATCGATTCCATTCTATTATATACTAAAAACGTAGTTGAATTTCAACTTGAGCATAATCTGAAGCAATTTTTTTCCTTTCAGTATGATTACAAAAGGGACACTTTACTTGATCTCGACCTTTTCGATCCATTTCATGCCCACAATACTTACATTTTGAATGGATAACGCCTAAATTCGGCGCATCTGTAGCAATTCTCCACTCTTTTCCAAACCTTGATAAAACTTTAGCCCTAACTAAATCAGTTTTTTGGAAAACGCTATCTAATTTATCAACATAACTTTTGGAAACATTAGAAACATGTATGTTGGCAAAATTTCCATTTCTAATAATAACCTTATCATTTAGAGAAACCATTCGAACTCCCACTGAAGTCTTTCTGATCATGGTTATCTCTCCAATGATAATATCCCCTTGCTTTGGAATTACTCTCTTTTCTTCATTATGGGCATTAATATGTATTACTCGTTCCTTTTCGTTAATTTCTAAAATACCGTTGATAGCGGCATAAATATTACCATTTTCTGAATATGTTGAATCTTGAGAACCTAAAAATTGTTCTTCAAAACCTAATTCATCACCAATTTTAACAATATCACCTGATTTTGGGATTACCATATATTTTTCATCTGTGCATCTGTTGCTAAAAAAATAAATGAAACAAACCTTTTATGGTTATAGCAATGAATCCAATGAAAAAAAGCGAATTTATTAACTATATTCAAGGATTAAAATCATTCCAAAATCCAAAGATTGCATATGAACAATATCAAACTGATGCAATTGCTACTGCTGATTTATTTTTCCATATTGCATTTGAATTAAATGATTTATCAAATAATCTAATCGTGGATTTGGGAGCTGGAACGGGAAATTTTACAGTTGCAGCTGTTTTATTAGGATGTCCTAAAGTAATTTCAGTAGACATAGATTCAAATGCATTAAAAATTTTGAAGGAAAATATATTAGAACTTGAAATAGCTGACAAAATTCATATTATCCAAGCAAATTTGCGAGAAAAAGATATAACTAATGAAATAGTAGATTTTAAAAAAGAAAATTTTAATGAAAGTAGTAAAATAGTTGTAGTTTCAAATCCTCCTTTCGGAGTTCATACAAAGGGAGCAGATATTGTATTTCTTTCTCAAGCTTTTAAATTTGCAGATATTATTTATTCCATCCATAATTCTGATGAAAAAACACAAGAATATCTAGCTAAAAAAATCTCAAAGTTCGGTGGAATAATTACAGAACGGGCCACCCTCTATTTAATGCTTAAAAAAACATATAAATTCCACTCCAAAAAGATTAAACGTATAAAAACAGATGTTTATAGAATAATTAATAAAAAAAAAAGTAGATTTGATAAATAAAAAAGAGAAATTATTTATTGATAATTTTTATAATCTTCATAAGATTTAGGGAAATTTGCTTTTTCACCTAATTCCTCTTCAATTCGCAGAATCTGGTTATATTTTGACATCCTATCAGAACGACAAGGAGCTCCAGATTTTATTTGACCAGTACATAATCCCACGACTATATCTGCAATTGTATTATCTGCTGTCTCTCCTGAACGATGAGATACCATTACTGTGTAATTATTATCATATGCCATTTTGCATGCAGCAATAGCTTCCGATATGGATCCGATTTGATTGATTTTTAAGAGTAGCGAATCACCCGCTCCAATGTCAATTGCTTTTTGAAGTCTTAATACATTAGTCACGGTGAGATCGTCAGTAATTATCTGGCATTTTCCTTTAACTTTTTTAGTTAAAGCTGCAAAATCTTCATATGCTTCCTCATCAAATGGATCTTCAATTGATTTGATTGGATATTTATCAACTAAATCAGCCCAGAAATCAATTAATTCGGCAGGGGTGAGTTTTTTTCCATCAATATTATAGATATTGTTTTCATTATCATAGAACTCAGCTGCTGCTGGATCCATTGCTAAAATGATATCCTTTCCTGGAACATATCCTGCTGCTTTTATCGAATCCATAATAATGTTCAATGCTTCTTCAGTAGTATTCAGTGCAGGTGCAAAACCGCCTTCATCGCCTACATTAACACTTGTTGCCCCATATTTCTCTTTAATTACTTTTTTCATTGTATGGTAAACTTCAGCGGTCATTCTAAGAGCCTCGGAAAAAGAAGCTGCTCCTACGGCTTGAATCATAAATTCTTGTGGTGCTAAATTTCCTCCAGCATGTTTACCCCCATTTAACACATTAGATGAAGGAATAGGGAGCAAATATTTATCTGCTTTTTTTCCGTGAGCCAATTCGTATATATATTCATAAAGAGCTTGCTTGTTAATTTTTGCAGCGGCTTTTAATGCACACATTGAAACCGAAAGTATAGCATTTGCACCAAAATTGCCCTTATTGTCAGTCCCATCGGCTTTTATCATTGCATTATCAATATTATCTTGTTCATTGCAATTCATTCCAACTACAATCTTGCTTATTTTATTATTTACATTCGAAACCGCTTTTAACACACCTTTCCCAGCAAATTTTTTCGGATCACCATCACGTAGTTCAACCGCTTCAGCTTCTCCTGTGCTTGCCCCTGATTGAACTGCTGCTCGAACAATTGTGTCATCTCCAGCCCACATATGGCATTCAACAGTTGGATTTCCTCTTGAATCCAAAATCCAACGCGCTTTTATTTTTTTAATCTCAAAATTCATTTTTAACATCTCATTAATTCAATTTTTTTTAATCATACAAACTTAAACAATTTTCTATTTATCCTTTAATTTTCAATTCTATATTAAAATCTAGATCCCTTAATGTAATATCTCCAATTTTTTCTTCATGGATTGTATAGGCTTTTTTAATTTGACCAAAATAAGGTTCGGATGAAAATACATGATAAAGTACATCGGAAAACACTTCTTGATAACCTCCACGGATATCCTCATGAGATTTTATAATTCTTTTTTGATTATTTAACTCCAAAAATTGCTTGACTTCCTCTAATGTATAATAAAAATGGCCATGATAAGATACTTCATCCTTCATTTTGAGGGATGTTATAATCGGATCATTCCATCGAACTTGAATAAAAGCATTAAATAGCTCTTTTTTCAGTTTCTTATCAGAAATTTTAAGATATCCAATATGAGGTTTAGGTATCTGTTCAAACAATTGTAATGGAGGAATACTTTTCGGAATTCCGGCATGCATACATACAGAATGTTTGGGAGTAATCGCTACTAATGGCATTAAGTTATAAATTGCATTTACTAGAGCTAAAACTGCTTGAAATTCCCTATTAATAGGAAAATAGTTTTGTAATTCTTTATAGAACCCAAAAACTAGATTTAATTCAAGATCTTCATGATTTCCTCTCAGGAGAATTATACGTTCAGGCCATAGAATTGAAAGACAGACTAAAAAGAAGAAATTTAAATAACTCTGCTCTCCTCTGTCCACATAATCCCCCAAAAAGAGAATTGAATCCACTTTCCCATCAAAAAATGGTTTAACTATTCTCAAAGTCGAATTAAGATCACCATGTGTGTCCCCAACGATTAGTAAATTATTGAAATTATCGCTATTGATTTTATCTAAGAAAACTAAATTAGAGAATTTCCGAGAAACCTCTTGATATTTCATCCAAATTTGGGCCAATTGATGAAGAGTAAATGGACTAATATCTTTCATTATAATATATACTGAAGTATTCTCAACAAAACTCTGAATAAATTTGGGGATATACCTTCTCTCAAAAGGCCTCATTTTTTAAGCCCGTTGTTAATATTTTGTTATAAGCTTTACTTACTTGATAAATGATTTAAGAAGTTAAAAAAGTTTTTTCCATTTTTCTACAACTTTAAAAAATTCTTTGATTTGAGGGAGATCTAGATCAATTTTCTTAATTTTGAAAAAATCTACCCATCCTTGCCGTACATCACCTGGAACCAAAAGCGCTTCAAAATCATATATTGTATTAACAAATCTTAAATAACCATCAAAAAGCTCCTCATTTATAACTGTAGAGCCAAAAATTTTATTGACTCTTGTTGTAAAGCCCAAATATTGCTTGATAGGGTTAATATAATTAGTTTTATACCTGAGAACAATATAATTCTCCGGTTTACTCTTCTTATTTCCTTTTTTATCTCGAAAAATTGATTGAAATTCATTATTTTTATCTATAAAATTTTCAAAAACATATACGTAAAAGGAAAATGATTTTTCATATATTTTTTCAAAATCCATTTTCGATTCAAAATCAATCCTAACGTAAGAATCATCTTTTAAATCAAAAATCTTGTAATTTTTCTTGTATAAAAGTTTAAAAGCCTTCCCTATTTTCTCTATCAATTCTAAAATTGATAATTCCTTTTCAAATGTTCGCTCTATTGAAATTTCAAGGAATGGCTTAATCATAGTATTTATAGTGATTTACTTCCTATGTCTTTTACTTCCTATGCCTTTTAATTCAATTTTCTTTTACTTTTTATTTTTATATAATAATAATATCGAAAAAAAAAATTAAAAATCGATATCTTGGCCAATATTTTCTTTTAGAGCTCTGTCGTATACAAGTTTCGCAACAGCAACATCTTGGGCAGCAATTCCAACTGATTTAAAAACAGTGATCTCAGAAGGTGATTGTCGACCAGGAGTATTTCCGATAATTATATCTCCAATCGAAATAATATCATCAGATGAAATAATCCCTTCATTAATCGGAATGATGTAATCTCCTGCTTCAGCAACGCATGCCTCTTTCAATCCAGCAACACGTAAATTTGCCCTCTTGATTGTTAAAGAATCCAGTTCTCTGGCTTTAGGAGCATGTGCACCAATGGATGAAATATGCATTCCTTCACGTATTTTTTCACCCGAAAACAATGGTTCTGAGCTTGTTGAGGCTGCCACTAATATATCGGTGCTGAAGAATTCATCCTTAACTTCATCAATTATTTCAATATCAATTCCAAGTTCTTTCTCTAGTTCTAGCTTAAATGATTCAGAAGCCGCCCTATGAACATCAAATACTTTACATTTCTCCAATTTTTGATTTAAAGCCCAATATGTTGCAACAACTTGCTTCTTTGCTTGAGTTCCTGCACCGAATATGCTCATCGTAGTGCTGTCCTTGCGTGCCAAATATTTTACTGAAACACCAGTAGCTGCCCCAGTTCTCATTGCGGTAATCAATCCACCATCCATAATACCCACAATTTCACCAGTATTAATATCTTGAATCATAATCTTGCCAAGAACCGTAGGCATATTATATTTCTCAGGATTATGCTTATACACTGAAACAATTTTAGTTGCGAGGGCATCCATCCCCCCTCCTATGATTCCTGGCATGATTAATGTTAATCCAGGAGCAGGATCCGTTATTGCAATACGTTGCGGAACTATAGCGTTTCCTAATGACAACTGCTTATAAGCATCTTCAACATATTCTAAGGTATCAGACATTGTTAAGAGCTCAGCAACATTCAATTTATTCAAAATTCGTACCATGTTTAAATTGAATCCCTTCTAGTAAAAAAACTTTTAATAGAAAAAAATGGAAATCTACATACCATATATTCTTTATGAGAAATGGGATTCTTTACCCAAATTTTCAATATGTTAATTAGAAAAACTAATCCCGCTTTTAATAAAGAAATAAAAGGTTATTTAAAATTAAAGATGTGAACAAATTGATTAAATTTAGCGATAGACAATTAAGAATTCCAAAAATGAGCAAGCCAGTTTATTTAGCCACCGTCGGAATGTCAAAATTTGGAAGATCTTTTCCTGAAACACGAACTGAGGAACTTGCAATTCAAGCACTCACAGCTGCAGCAGATTTCGTCAAAATGACGCCCGCTGAACTAAAAAGCTATATCCATACTTGTTATTACGGGCATTTTGCTGATCATTTCGGAGATCAATTATTAGGTGAAGCAGTCATTCACGATCGACTGGGATTGGACCCACTTGGAAATATTGGTGTTAAAACGGGGGGCGCTACGGGGGGCTCTGCAATGTGGGAAGCAATTAAAGCTGTAGCTTCTGGATATAGTGATTGCGCCTTAGCGCTTGGATGGGAAAGAATGGATGAAGCTCCGACAGATGAAGGAAACCATTTGATTTCTGCGGCTGCAGATAAAGATTGGGAGACACCCATGGGCCATATTTACACAGGCTATTATGCCGTTATGGCTCAGAGATATTGTAAGATTTTCGGAAAATCTGAAGAATCTTTCCGCCG
>JAUWPK010000057.1 GCA_030611625.1 Promethearchaeum sp.
GGTCATAAAAATAACGTGCAGTTTTATAATAATTTTGAAATCCCGAGTTTTTTCCATTAAGTTTACAATATTTTTCGACTATAGCCATCAGTTTATACAAAGATTTTAACATTCTGTACTGATATTTATGAACAGGATTTAAAGGTGATGCCCATAATGGGTATGGCACACGACTTGCAATGTCTGAAGCTGTAGTGCTCCAAGATGATGGTTTAATTGCTTTTTTTGATTTTTGGACAGGGAAAAGATCTACTAAATCTGACAAAAAACACATTTTAATATCATTCCGATCTTCAATTAATGAAAAAACCTTTCCCAAAAACCTCGTTTCATAAAATTTTATATGGTGGCCAAACGTTTCAGCATCTTGTGCTGTAATTATATAATGATCTTCATTAGACTGTTTACTATACATATTGGAAATTTTATCTACAAACCCATCAGCATCAATTTTTGCAAAAGAAATCATATTTGAAACAAAAGAATCTCTGAAAAAAGTTATTAATCCGGAATCGGACTTTTGGATGTAATCATGGGGCCACTCATCTGAATTTGCAATACCGTCTAAAATTGTCCAAGAATAACCCGAATTCTTTATTATTGGGCATAAATTAGTGGAAATTGCCATCTCGGGTGGAAAAAATCCCTTAAATGAAAGTCCAGGAAAATGATGATTTATTGTTCCTTCATTTAATTTGATTTGATGATTAATTTCATCTTTTGGAATTAAGGGTAGAATCGGGTGATATTTTGCAGATCCAATCAGTTCTACCTTACCATTTTGTATTAAATTTCTTAATATATCTCGTGCCTCTTTCAATCCTAAACGAGTTAGTAAATCTATCAGACATCCTTGAACATTTAGTGTGATTTTTACATTTTCATGTCTTTCAAGCATTGTTAAAAGTGGTATATAACATTCTTGATAAATTTCCTGCAGTATTTCGAGATCTTGCCAAGGTGGCTGATAAAAATGTAGTAAAGGCGCCCAAAAAATTGTCATTAAAGAAAATATGAACAATTTCTCTTAAAAATTTGTTGTTAAATAACAATAGAATTGCTTTGAATCCAAGAAAATATAAAAAGTATAAAATGTCTAGATAATTTTTATTAATATTTTTCCTAAACGAAGAACTTAAAGCACAAAAGAGCGATAATAAGAAATAGGTATATGTCAAACGAAACAAATATAAAAAAAATTAAAAGAAAAATTATCATCTTGGGGGAGGGAGGTGTTGGTAAAACTACGCTCCTTCATCGTTATGTGAACAATGTTTTCGTGGATTCTACCAAAATGACAATCGGAACTGATTTTTTTATTAAAAAAGTTGATATTTCTAATGATAATGATGATAAATACCAACTTACTTTATTGATTTGGGATTTTGCAGGGCAGGAAAGATTCCGTTTTATTCTTAACGAATATATAAAGGGTGCTGAATGTATTATTCTAGCATTTGATTTGTTGAGGTTAGCGACACTTTATAGGATTAAGAATTGGATAGGCTTATTAAAAGAAGGTGGAGTTTGGGGAGATCCTAAGATTAAATATTTTTTACTCGGAACAAAGAAAGATTTAATTACTGATGATATCAACACAATTTCGCAGGAACAAATAGATGAATTCAAAGAGAAATTTAATGCAGATTCTTATTTTGAAACTTCTTCTCTTAATGGGTTAGGTGTTGAAGAATTTTTCACATATGTTGCTAAAAGCATGATCTAACTTGATTCGAGCCTTTAATTTACTCACTTTGTTCTTTTTTATTAAATATTTTCTATAAGGAAATTCTTTTTTAGATTTCCTATCTTTTAATTCTTGAATTTGAAATGGAAAAAATGGAAAAATTAAATCCAATCGTAGCGCTTCATGATGAATTTACCGACACTGAATTAGGGATTTCATTAAATTTATGCTATAATTGCTCTACATGTTCAACAATATGCCCCGTTGCTCTTGAAACAGAGGGAAATTTCAATCCACGATCAATTATATTATTAGCAAACTTTGGTTATGAGGAGAGACTCATAAAAGATTTAAAACCCAACGTTTGGGATTGCACCATGTGTGAATTATGCCAAGAAGCTTGTCCAGAAGGAGTTAATTTGCATGAAGTTTTCTTGAGAATAAAAAATGCTTCAGCAAGTTATCATAATATCCCAAAATCGTATACAAGTGAGACAAATCAAGTTTATTTATATGGAAAAGCAGTTCCATCACAACCTGTAATCGAAAAACGTAGGGAACAACTAGGTTTGCCCAAGTCTCCTGATACAGAAGTAGAAGAGATAAGAAAACTAATGGGAATGACACCTGTGGAGAAAATTTTGAAAGAAATCGAAAAGTTAGAAAAACAAACAGAGGAGAAATAACATGGCATCAGATTCTAAATCAGATATAAAAGATTATGACTTATTTGCAGGCTGCACTATCCAGAACCGAATCCCTTTTCTTGAAAAAAGTGCAAGGATAGTTTTTGAAAAATTAGGATTCACTCTTCATGATAAATCATATGGTTGCTGTCCAGACCCTGTAGGTGTCATGAGTACAGATTACCAAACATGGCTTACTTTAGGTGCCCGTAATTTAGCATTATCCGAAAAATCTAATCATCCTATAGTAAGTTTGTGTAATGGATGCACTGAAACGCTTAAAGCGGTTAATTATGAATTAAAACATAAAAAAGAAGATTTTGATGCTGTAAAAAAGCGATTGGAATCTGTTGGGAGAACTTATTCTGGAACAACTCAAGTTAAACATTTTATTGAATTACTTCACGAAGATATTGGTTTAGAAGCAATTATAGCATTGGTAATTAAGCCTTTAACAGGATTAAAAATTACAACCCATGTTGGCTGCCATTACTCTAGACCATCTGAAATGATGCAAGTTGATGATGCAATGAATCCAAGATTTCCAGCAGATATTTTAGAGGCGCTTGGAGCAACTCATATTGACTATGAAGAAGCAAATTTATGTTGCACATCAGCTCTTGCAAGAAATAATGAGGAAGCTTCAAATGGGCTTATGAGAAGGAAATATCAAAGTATTTTAGACTCGGGTGCTCAAATTATCGCTGTGAATTGCCCGAGTTGTTATCAGCAATTAGAAGTTGGTCAACGTTCCATGAAGAAAGCTTTTGATATGGTAGTTAAAATTCCTGTCCTCTACATAACAGAATTAATGGCTTTGGCTTTTGGCGCTTCAATGAATGATATTGGATTAAAATTTCACCAGATAAAACCTATTAAACTTCTAAAAGAATTCGGATTTGAGTAATTTAAAGATTAGTTTATTTTTTTTCAATTTCTTGTGTTTCTATAAAAATTAATAAAAAAAAAGATCTTAAGGTTTTTATTTACATATTTAAAATTCAAAACCGCATTGTGAACAGATGTTCTTTTTCGCATAAACTGGTGAAGGGATATATGAAATAATATGACTTTTATCCTCAACAATCGTTATCTTACTGGACCCGCAATGTGGGCATACAATTCTAGAAGTATCATAAGTATCATCTGTTGACGTAGATGTAAATGAAGAAGGTGCGCCCGGTTTTCCCAATGTTGGAGCCATCACAGAATGCGGTTCTGTCAAGGAATTTATTTTTTTAATTTTTTCAGCTATTTCTCTCTTCAATTGCTCGTTTGCATTAGATAAAGCACCTACTTTTAAGTTTAAAGAGCTAACTTGTCCTTCTAATCCTTTATTCTGGGTGAAAATCGAATCAAAGTCAGCTCGAGACACAGCAGTGCTTTCCAATTCTTGAATTCTTGATTGTAAAGTTTGAATTTTTAAATGTAATTCAGGAACCTTTACTTCAAGTGATTGAGTATTTGAAGTTGAATTAGCAATTGATTCGCGCATTTTTGCAATTTCTTGATTTTTTTCGCTAAGAGAGCCTACAACTACCTGTCCCTCACTTAATTTTTTCTTCAACTCATCAATCTCAAGATTATTTTGATTTATTGTTGCTTTAAAACCCTGAATTTGTTGATCTCGTTGTCCAAGCATTTCCTCTGCTTTTGAGACAGTTGTAAAGGCTGATTTTATCTCAATGTCTCGTTTTTCCATATCAGTTTTTATATTTTCTAGGTTTGCTTGGAGATTTGAAACTACCGATTCTTTTTCAGTAAATTGTTGTTGAATTTGCTTAATATTTTCTTCTTTTTGTGCTATAGCTGATACTTTTTCAGATATATTAATTTGAAGCATCTTAACCTTCTCTACTTCTTCTTGAAGATTGATTTGAACCATTCTAGCCTTTTCTACTTCTTCTTGAAGATTTTTCTCTGAGTTACCTAAGGTCAACTTTAGATCTTCCATCTTATTTCGTAATTCAATTAAATCATTTACAACTACTTTTATTTGCTTTGATGTTTTTCCCTTTTCAATTAAATTATCCACTTCATTCCAAAAACTCATTTTTTATCATCCGTTACGTATTTAATTATACAGTAGTTTTTTTATTCCTATAATTGTTATGTGAATGAAAAAGAGAAATTGTTAATGATTAAAATTGAAGTAAGAAAATAAAAAAAAGATAAATAAATTAAAAAAAATAGATAAAATACTCAAATATTGCTAAAACTGAGCATTTTTCTTTTTAGTGATTAAGACAGCAGCAATTCCTGCCATTCCAACAGCACCAATAACCAGAATTATAGCAATAACCCCTGGATTTGTCGTTGTAATGAATATATTGAAAGTTGGGTCGTGGATTATTTCATCCCCGGTAGTATATTCTCCAGTTCCAAAATTATCATATGAAACAGCATAAATTAACGTTGAAAACTCAATATTTACGACTGCGCTAATTTGACCAGTTGAATTATCATCTTGCGTATAAGTTTCGCTACTTTGACCTTCATATTCTGCATAAACAGTTGGAATAATTGTAGTTTTTGCGCCATAAGTTCCAGTGTTAACACCGGTCTGGTTGTAATCAGGTCCAGCAATATCAATATCTGCTAATGGCAAATCTTGTTCAATATTTCCCACTTTGATTGAATGAGTTTCTCTGTTGTAATTTGATTCATTGAGTAACCCTGCATCGGGAGCTTCACCAGCATCAACAATCTTTTTATTTTCAATCCAAAGTTTAAAGTGGAAAATTGTAGACATGTATACGGTGGTTAAATCTAAGCTAGTGTTCTTTAAATGTGGGGTAAATGGTTTGTCATCAGTATCTAAATCCCATTGTCCAAAGCTTTGTAAAAGTTTAACTTTGGCAGATCCCATTGTTTTTTCACCTTGTGCGTTTATATAATCACCGGTTTCAACATCAAATCTTTTTGTAGGTGTAAAAGAAAATCCTAGTTCCATGAATTCCATATATTCAACTGGTGCTACCGTTAAATTCACTTGATCATCTTTTAAACCCATAGGAATTATTCTAAATCCTAAATTTTCTGCTCGGATTCCCCATTCCATTGAGCCCTCATCGGTATTATAAACGGGTTCTTTAAAATCCCAATCGTCCGCACCCCTAAATAGAATATAATCTACGACTTCGGCATCAGTAATCATATGAACTGGATCATCTCCAGGGTCTGCAATGTTTTCAAAGATAACATCAGGAACACCGTTTCCAACAGCAGCATCTGCTTGTATTTGAATTGCAGTATCATTGTAGTCTTTATCGAATTTCTCATCATCGAATAGATACCAATTTTGGAAATGATGAGTAAATACATAAAATTCAAGTTTTAATTCTTCGAATATATCAGTGGCTGTTTTATTACCAAAATATTCCGCTCCTTCCTCACCTGATAAAGCACCTAAAATTGCTTCTGAATCGATTGAAACTTGAAATTCTTTAAGCCAAATTTCAATAATATCGAAACTAAACGCTGTATAATTTTGAGTGGTCTTTGTCAAGAAATTATCTTCATCAAGAAGGAATAACATAAATTCATCTTCGTAGAATTCTGCAGTTTGAGTGTAATCGTCTATATAATTAGTATATACGTCTTCTAGCAAGATTGTGTTAGTTTTCAATTCTCCTTCAGTCACATACCAAGTAGCATTAATACCTCCATCAAAATCTGCAACATAATTGGTAAATGCAATGGTGTTGAGAATTATTACTTCATCTCCCGAAATTATATCGTTGATGTGAATAAAGAAGTATGTCACAGCAGAAACTACTGCTTCTAAGGCTTGTTCTTGTGCATCTTCATCATTCATGCCAGATTCTGAGATTGTTTTGAATTCTTTAAAGGTGCTTATTAATTTATCAAGGGCATCAATAAAAGTTCCATCATTATCCCAAATGATAAAAGTTACTGAAATTCCTTCAGTTTTATTGTATTCTATTGTTCCAGTTTCATTCAAAAAGAAATAAGGATACTCTTCTTCATAACCTGAAGTTGTAGCATTTTCAAGGTTATAAACTCCCCAAGGAGTATATTCATGAGTATCACCTTCTCCATATGTGAAGTTTCCAGATTCTTGATCTTTTATGATGGAGGCGTTTAAAACATAGACCCCATCTATTTCTTGGGTAGCTGACATGTTTTCAAAATTATTAAACATCAATTCCAAAACGCTACCTAACAATTCTCCTGATGCTCCAAAATCTCGGAACATACCAAACATTTGTGCAAGTCCAGCATTTAAATCAGCAGGATCAGCATCCTGTGAAACGTATTGCTTTTCTGCTGCAGCATTGGATACCATTGTGCCTGCAAAAATGGACACTACGAACAAAGAGAGAATTGTAAATGATTTTATTTTTTGATTTTTCATATTTTTTCACTTACTTTCATATATTTTTGCTTGTATTACTTAAAAAAAAAAAGTAGTAATAAGATTAAGATCCAATTCGCGTTTTTAAATTAATGTGTTCTAATCTATTAGAAAGTATTATTTAATTAACCAAATGAAAAAAAAATAACATACTCTAATCCAATTTATAAATAGTAATCTAAAATGTTGCAAAAATTCTTAAATTTGCAGCATTATTAAACAATAATCACGTTTTCTCTCTTTTTGGAGAATTGAAAAATTCATGAAGGAATTAATAAATAATTATGATTTGTTTTAAAATTGAAGGTTAAATTATGAAAAAAAAAATTGCTATCGCTCGCGGGGATGGAATTGGACCAGAAGTAGTTGCTGAAGGGATAAAAATATTGAAAGTCCTTCAAAATTTTTCTGATTACCAATTTGATTTCATTGAAACACCCTTAGGAGGTCAAGTTTTAAAAGATACGGGAACAAATCTCCCTCAGAAATCGTTTAATCAGATGAAGGAAAGTGATGCAATTTTATTTGGATCTATTGGATTACCTGATCTACCTTTGGGGGTAGCAGAATCTGCTATTTCAAAAATTAGACAGGGATTAGATTTGTATGTAAACCTCAGACCGATAAAACTCTTTGAATCCTTACGAGATAAATGCCCATTAAAAGAGGAATATATTCAAGACGGAATCGATATGACCATAATCCGAGAGAATACAGAAGGACTATATGCTAAAATTGGTGCAGAGGTTAGTGAAAACACTGTAATTAATAAGATGATATATACACGAAATTCCGTTGAGAGAATAATTAAATTTGGATTTGAATATGCTAAAAAAAATGGTCATTCAGAGATAATTAGTGTTGATAAAGCAAATTTATTGGAGTGTAGCCAGTTCTGGCGCGAAATTTATTTAGAAATCGGAAAAAATTATCAAGATATTAGGCAAAAAAATTTCTATATTGATTCTTTTTGCCAATGGTTAATTAGAAAACCATATTCTGTTCAGACTGTTGTTACTGAAAATATGTTCGGAGATATTATTAGTGATGAAGCAGCATATTTAATCGGTTCTCTTGGAATGGCTGCAAGTGGAAACATCAACCCTGGAAAAGTTTCAATGTATGAGCCTATTCACGGTTCAGCACCAGATATTGCAGGTAAAGGGATAGCTAACCCAATTGGAACGATTCTTTCAGTTAAATTAATGTTAGATGAGTCTTTTGGAGATAATTTTTATGGTGATTTAATTGAACAGGCAGTAGAATTATCTTTAGAGGAAGGAAGAACGATAGACATTCTTCCTAAAAATGATTTAAGCAAAGGAAAATTAAAAACATTAACTACAAATGAAATGGGATCAAACATTTGCAAGCATTTTTCAAACATTTGCAAACGTTAATAAAATGAAACAAAATCATTATACTGGAAAGAAGAAGGATGGCAGGAAAAACAATTAGATTTTATTGCGAATATTGTAAAGAAACATTATCTATTCAAGTTACTGAAAGTTTAGAAAAGGAATTTAAAGAAAAAGCCAATAAATGGCCCTATCCACTAGTTTACATTCATTCAGATCATTATGCAATCATTTATATCGATTCAAATTGGCAAGAGAGAGGCGTTGTTTGCACTAGGATAAGTATTAATAAAAAAAAAGATTAAAATTTATAAATCTCTTAATTCTTGGGTTAATTCAGCAATTTTATCTTGAGTTTTTTTCTGATCTGATGAAAGTTTTTTTGTTTGTTTGTCATAATTTTTCTTCGATAATTTTCCAGAAGAAAATTTCTTTTCGACAAAAGAAGTTAGATTTTTAATTGAATTAAGTTTATTTCCAAGACTTTCTATCTCTGCATCATACTCATCTTTCGTTTTTTTTAACTTTTGAGCAGATTCTTTTTCAGCTTCGAATTTTTCCCTTTCGACTTCAAGATCAATAGAATTTTCAGTCATTGATGAATAATCGGAAGGAGTCGAAATATCTGATTCTTGATCTATATTATCTACATGAATGTTATTAGTTGTTCCAGCACTTGGAGGAGGGTGTAAATTTAATGATGCTTCTGGGAGTGTTGGTTGAGATACATTAACAAGATCCTCTTCAGATGCTATTACTGCTCCTAAAAGATTAGAAAGATTACTTTGAAGATTTTCAAATTCCTTGAGCATCCTATTCTTAAATGAATAAAAATCAGTTACTAAACCTTCAAAGGCCTTAAATAATTCTGCGTTCGATATTATTTTTACATCGGATTGATAACTTTTAAAAGGAATCGTTGTATATTGCACAGATTGATGTTGGCCAGAACTTTCGGGTGATATTGATGATCCTTCAACGCCGTTCCCCACTTGATTACCATTTTCAGCTGTAGATTCCGCTACTTGAGCCTTCATTTGCTCCCTTTTTGTAGTTTTAAGCCAATTAAAGATATTTATTAATAATTGAGCATGAGGTTCTTCATTAATTCCTCCACCAATATTATCTCGAAACATCTCATACGATCCAACTGCTACAATTCGCCCTTCTCCTATTTCTGTTGTCAATATTAATGGACTCTCTATTGGTTCAGCATCTGCACTAGAAGATACCGCAGGTGTTACAGACATATTAGAAATTGTTAGACTGCATCCTGCACGATAACATATTGATGAAACATTTTCAGTAATTGGATGTGGAAACCCAAAATTTGTGATTAGTGGTAAGTTTTCTACTCCCATGTTATTTACTTTATCAAGAACTTGATCATTTTCAAATATTATACCAAATTGCTCTGATAGCTCACTTAAATTGGAACGACGCCCTTTATCTCCACCTGCATGGCTTAACATAAGTAATCCGCCCCCCTCTTTGGTCCAATTTACAATTGTGTCTATTTCTTGCTTGCTTAATTTTGCATTATCGGGGCATCCAAGAACTAAAATATCGAATGGTGCTAAATTATTTTTTGCAATGGGAAACTCTGCATAAGGGTAACAAGTAAAACCATTTTCATTTAATTGACTACTAAGTGTTTTAAAATTTGTTGCTAAATTTCCTCGTTCTTTGTGCGCTTCATCAAAAGCTACATAAGTCATTATCATCTTAATTTTTCTCTCCTAGTATTTCTAAATTATCATTCTTCAAAATCTTCTTGTTCATCTTCTTGGTCATCCTCTTCCATTAACTCATTATCAATTGTTTCTAATTCCAAATTTCTTTGAAAATCTCTGATTTTGTCTTTTTGATCCAAACCTTCTAGCTCTTCTTCTTCAGTTAATTTATATCTTTGATCCAATTCACTGATCCCACTTAAAATTTCTTTGTTTCTGAGTTCTCCAGATCTAATTAACTCAGAATTTTCTAAAATTTTCCGCAAATTATAGGTATACTCATCCATTGTTTGAAAAATATCATCTATATCATCTGGAATATCTAAAATTTTAATCCCTACTGAAAAATGAAAATAGAAATTATTGTCTCCTACAGAAATTACAAAATTTTTTGTAAAAACCTTGTATGGATCGACTTTAAAGGGTGGACAGTCTTCAAAATCATCAAGATCCTCCAAGTACATCGTCATTTTATTATTGATTTTAGATATTATTTCAAGATCAGAGAAATGGCTTCCAATTATAAAATTTTGAACAAATAGTAATCCGAAGTCAAGATTGTTATTCCAGCAATAACTATCGATGGCATCGCTCAATGTATGATAAATTGTCTCATTTCCTAACAATGGTTGCGAAAACGCGGAGATAACACTAACAGGGTTATATATAGAAGTGTAAAAATAAGTAGGAATTAACTTTAATTCATTCATCTTTGGGAGAATTTCGTTAAGAAATTTATTTTCTGATTCTTCAAATTTTGTTTTTCCCTTATAATTCGGATCAATTTTATGAAAAAAGATGTAAATTTTAAATTCATCGCTGAATTCCATTGTTAATTTAATAAGTTTGAGAAAATATTCGGCGCTCTCTTTAATCCTTTCGACATCTTGCACATCTACAACATAATAGAAATATTTAATGCGCTGAAAAAAACGTATGGGTTGCTTTAAATAATCATCCCTATAGACGGATTGTCCTCCAAAATCCCAAATTAGAAGAGATTTGCCAAAGAAATCTAATTCTGTGCGATCTACACCTGTTGTTGGTAGAATATGTGCAAATGCTTCGAATTCATAAAGTATAGTCTTGAGAATTGATGTCTTGCCTGCATAATTTAAACCAAATAAAGCAATTTTTTGGGGATTTTTTTGAGGATTTAGTTTCATAAGATCTTCAGCTTATTGACTTCTAATATGACAAAGTTAAGAGTGCCTAAAAATATTTCATGTAAATTTTTTAGAGGTCTGAATTGATATTGAAAAGAATAACGATTAAAAAAAATTTACGGACGTGTCTTTTCTGTTGCAAGTAACATCGTGTTATCTCCTATCGTCATGTTATTTTTTATAATCGATTCAATTTGAACGAAATCACCAATGATTGATTGTCTTGTAATGATTTTTTTTAATAGGCAATCATCACCAATAACAACATTATTTAGGTTACAATCTTCAATTATACAATTTTTCCCGATGCTAGAATATGGCCCGATGACGGAATTTCTAATTTTTGTTCCAGAATCAATAGCAGAAGGGTTAATTATTACCGAATCTATGATTTCAATGTTGGCGTTCTGTTTCTGATATTCAGAAGACATTGCATCCAACAATATTCGATTACTATTTAATAAGGCTTCAGGGCGCCCAAAATCCAAGATACCCTTTTTAAAAGTAGCACTTTTTAATTTAAAACCTTCTTCTACCAATTGTTGAAGTGCGGGAGTAAATTGAAATTCTTTTTTCTCAAGGGTATCGATAATTTTTAAGTGATTTTCATATTGATCATTTAAAATTTCAAATAATCTTTTCATTGCTTTCGCTTTAAATGCATAGACTCCAGCAATTGCTTGATTAGAATTGGTCTGTTCAGGTTTTTCAACTAATGAATAAATGTATCCATTTTTATCGGTTTCAAGAATTCCATAAAAGCGTGTTTTTTCATCTGGAACAATCATGGAACCTATAATTCCATCATTATCATCCTTTTCCAAATCATTCAAGATAAAATCGTAATTATTTACTGGGATCATATCACTTAAAAAGATTAATGCATCATTTGGATTTAGTCTACCTGGGATATCATCGTTTGCATCATACCATTCTCGAGATAGAAGAATAGCGTGACCCAAACCTGAAAAATAAGGAATATCTCCATTATAACCCCTTGGGATCTGTTCGATAAAGGATGGATTAAATTGATTGGAATAATTTTCTTCAATGTATTGCTGAATCTGTTGCTTTTTATATCCAGTAATTAAAGCGATAGGTGTTTTATCCGGCAAAGATGAACCTATTTTTCTTAAAATATGATCTATTCCTCTAGATCCAGCAATT
>JAUWPK010000032.1 GCA_030611625.1 Promethearchaeum sp.
TTCAACATTGGAAAATTGGCTATTATAGCTACATAATTCTTACAATTGGAGAATTGCTAATATTTCGAAAGAAGATCGCAGAGGAAGGTAAAGAAAAATTCATTTATTCTCATTTATTAAGCGCAATAATTTTGCCGATGATTGTTTTCATTATTTGGTATATTGCACCTGCAATTTATGGTCAGATCCCAATCTTTTGGATAGAAGTTGTTTATTCAATTGTAGCATGTTATATTTCAATATTTATCATAAGTATTTTAGAGCATTATCTAAAGGAAATTGATTATAGAATTCCATTGAAGATAATAATTTGGATTTTGAATCTACTTTTGATAATGCAGTTTACAATATTCACCTTTAAACTCCCTTGGGCCGATGTATTCGCTGACCCATACATTTAAATCAAATAAAAAAAAAGGGAAACATTTTTCAAAACTAAAATCAAAATAATATATTATGGCTGAAGAACAACCAGTTAAAGAAAATACTATGCCTGTAAAAAAGAAAAAAAAGAGAACTAAAAAATTACTTGGATTTCCAGGCGTAATGTGGGCTCAACTATCCCCTCTTAACGAAAGTGAGTATTTTAAAGAAAATTATGGTGAAGATGATTATTCTCTCTTGCTCAGAGCTACGGATGACAGTCGTTCTGCAATTGTAAAAATAAAAGCAGGAAAAATAGTTATTGAGCAAATAAAAAATAAACCAGAATTTGTGAAACCAGCAAAGAAAGCAACGACTGCAGGAATTACTGCTGATACAGAAACCTTCTTGAAGTTTGGAATGGGTACGGTAAAACCTATCCCTGCAATCTTGAGCGGTCAATTGAAATTACGAGGTGTATTTAAGGTATTGAGGTTCAAAAAATATTTCGGAATACTCCGTAAAATTAAAATGGAGAAAAAAGCAGCACTAGAAGCTCAAAAACAAGCATAAATTCCAGTAGATATTTTTACCCTTTTTTTATTCTTTACTCACAATACGTTTTAGGAATTTGTAAAGCTTTTTCGCAATGGTTGGGAATTGAAATCCAATTTTTTCCATTACCTTTAGTTTTCGCGCAAGAAAAATGTTCACGACAAGACTCACAATTTCGATTATCCCGGCTACTAAAAATGCTAGATTATAGTTTTTTCCAAAGATCAGACCAAATAGGGGTCCAAAAATCATCCCAATATTACCAAAAAAGTTGAAAAGGCTCACAGCCATTGCATTATTCTCAGGTTCGATTATATCTCCCAGCAAAGAAATGTTTGGAGTCATGGTGAGCCCTTGAGCACATCCTTGAAGCATTAAAAATATAATAAAGATGACCAAATTTTTCTGAGCGACAAAACCTGTTAAGGATAAGAGAATCCCATAGATGAGAGACCCAAGTGCCAAGGGTTTGATCCTTCCCCAAGGCCCATCACTCTTTCTCCCAACAGGGTAAGAGAGTACTATGGAAGGAATCGCTGATAATCCAAAAATCATCCCGCGCATGCTCGGTTCCAAGGGAATAACAAAAGTGAGATAAAGAGGTATAATGGCAATTAAGAATCCCATATGAAATCGGTCTATAAAATTGAAGAAAGCTGGGACCAGAATATGAGGTTTTTCCTTCACCAGAAAGATACTTTGCTTTATAGTGGGACGTTGTTGAAGAAATTTTGGATCTTTAAGAAATAGCATCGCCAGTAAAAATACAATGAAATAAGATCCTATTGAAACATAAATGGGAAAAAAAATCCCCAAATTTGCAAGGAAACCACCGGACATTGTTCCTGTCCCCATGGCCATTCCCATAAAAATAGTATTAATTGAGACTGATTTCGCAATATTTGCCCCGCTATAATCATACACTAACACCATTAATGTTTGCCACACAAGAATATGAGAAATTCCTTGGAATAAACGGAATAAAAGTAATATTTGAAAATTAGGTGAAAAAAGGATGAGGATTGAAAAAAGGATGAACCCCAATGATCCAATAATGATAAAAACTTTTCGTCTTCCCTTTGTATCGGATATCGGGCCGATTATTAAGCCCACAATAAAGGCAATATAGTATACCGAGTCATATAATGAAGAATAATTAATAATGTCTAATTCTGATAATGGATCAGTTGAACTTGGAAAAAGTGCTGTAAAAAACTCCTTATCATTTGAATGTAAAAGAGCAGGCGCTAGAATTGAAAAAAATGTTAACACAGATACTAAATAAACCATTCGGTGAATTTTACCTTTTTGGGTTTGAAATTGAGGTGTTAATGTTTGTGATTTTGAATTTTGTTCTAACACTTAGAATACACTGAACCTAACTTTATTGTTCTATAAAATGATTTCTTTTAATTTTAATTTTGTTTTATGTTCTATAAATCCTAATTATAAGTATTTTTAAGCATTATTTTTTTTAGAAATCACAAAAAAAATCTCAAATTTTAATTATCTCATAATCCTGAGATCCTAAACCAATTTTTTCTCCATAGATAAACTGCAATTCACCTTGGGTTGATTCATGAATCCCTTTAAACTTATCTTCCCCGGATTTTAGATTAGATTTTAATTGTGTATCTTTAAATCCTTGTTGATTGTTTATCATATCATAGCTTGCTTTATCTATGGCAACAGGATCGATAGAAGCCAAAAACCCAATATCTCGCACTATATATTCATTGCTAACTCCGAAGCAATCACAGTCGGGAGTGATATTTATAAGAAAATTGAAAAATCCAATCTTTCCTTTCTTAATCTTCCAAGCCCCATAAGCATATTCAGTCATTCTTTCAACAAATTCAGGAATTTCTGTTTCCCAATCCATAGTAATGGCTTTTTCAGGGCAATTTTGAATACATTCTCCGCAACCGATACAATTTTCAGAATGAATTACCGATTTCTCATCCACTAATTCTATTGTTTGAACAGGGCACACTTCAACACATCTTCCGCATCCAATACATAACTCTTTATCAACAACAGGTCTTACACTATGCTGAGCTTTTTTCCCCGCAATAGGAGCGCATCCCATTCCCAAATTCTTAATCGCACCCCCAAACCCGGCCATAATATGACCTTTGAAATGAGAGGAAACAATCATACTGTCAGCATGATAAATGTCTGTAGCGATTTTTACTGATTTAAAATGTTTTTTCGATATGTCCACTTCAATAAAATCTCGCCCTCTTAACCCATCGGCAATAATTATCGGTGCATTTACTACCGAATGGACAAAACCATGTTCATTTGCAACATTAAGATGTCCGACTGCATTATTTCGCGGGCCAGAATATAAAGTTGTAGTATCTGTTATAAATGGATCCCCACCTGCATCAATAACTTTATCTACTATTGCCCTGACGTACCAAGGAGGAACAAATGATGTATTACCTTTTTCACCAAAATGTACCTTAACAGCAGTTAAATCCTTAGGAGAAATTAATTTTTTGAATTCAGCTTTATCAAATAATCTTTTAATTTTGGAGATAAGGTTATCTTCGAATTCTTCAATATGGAGATTTGCAAAAAAAACTTTACTTTTCATATTAGATAGTAGATAGCAAATATTATTTTAATATTTTCGTCTTCTTTTAATTAAGTATACCGATAACCATACTAAACCTATAAATCCTAAACTCCCTAAAACTATTGTAATGATTCCTTTTGCATCCAATTGAATTGCTTTTTTATCAGGAAATTGATCCTCACCTGTTGAATCTAAACCAGGTATATTAGCAGGATTATAGGGATTTTCATCAGCTCCGAGAATAGTTGAATGCTCGGGCAGAATTTCATATTTTCCAGTTGATTCTTCACTACTAGTTGGATCTTTAAACTCGAAATCACCTAATAATAACACACCCGTAGTGCTATAGTAATAGGTAAATTCTACTACTTTGACTAAAACTACAACCCAGATGTAAAAAGCAATATTAATTGAATAACCAGAAGGCCCAACCGTAAAAACAACTGTAATATCTTCAATATCATCAAAATAATTCTGTAATTCGATTTCTGAATCAGAGAAATTGGTTCCCATCGGTAGGATTAGGGTTAAAAGATTGCGTGACCCAAAAAGATCTTCAGATATTTTCCCCGTAATAGTAGAATTCGTATATCCAACATCGGTTTCATTAAGTCCAGTTAAATTATCAGCAAAATAACCATTATAATAAATTGTAAAAGAATCAGATAACTCAACAGTTTTGTTAATTTCATATTTTGAATAACTGGTTTCATTACCGAATGTCATTTTATACATCAAAATATCACCTTCTTTTGCAGCAATTTCAAATTCAGCTCCTAACGAATATCCAACTATTTGATAACAGATTGATATGAAAATTATTATGCAAAGGATTTCCGTTCGAGCGTGATTTTTTCTCAATTTTAAACGATCTATAATAAACACCTATAGTATAAATATTGAATATTAAAATATATTATTTTTCAATTAACCAAAGGGATTAAGTCCTTAATTGTAGGAGGAGAGATTATCTCTAAATTTGATAATTTAATATCTAAAAGATCCAAAAATTGATCTAGTTTATTTTTTAACAACCGACATCCTAAAGCATTTGAATGACCACCAGCAGTCCCGTCAAATTTCTGTACAATTGGTGGAATAATTATCTTAAGATTAACTAAATTCCTTCCACGAATGGTTATATCAACTAAATTGGGTTTAGATTTAAGATTTCGAATCGTTAATCCTAAATATCTCCCAGAATGACCCAATATCCAATAAGCAATTTTTGATCTAGAACCAAAGGGTGGATTGATAATATATGCGAAATTCTCACGCTTTTTATATAGTGTTATGATTTTTTTTCGAATTATCTTCTCCCTTCTGCTAATTTTTAGGGCTCCTTCAGCCAAAATTTTATATCACATGGAAATTCTCCCTTACTTAAACGATTGACTACATTTCTTAAAGTATCATATCTTGAACCGCTATTTGATTTCATTAAACCTTGTGCAAGCAATCCTGCATCCAAAAATAGCGATCTTCTCTCATAATGATGCAACATCTCTTGCATTAATGGAGTATTATCAAGATAGTCACAAATTGCGCCAAGTAAAGCAATATGATCAGCATATTCAGGTAATTCGTGGTAAAAATACCGATATACAATCTCAGTCGCCGAAACTTTTTCGTTATGGATGTTAATGACTGCAGGAGGGAGAGATCCTGGCATAGAATGATGGTCAAAATAATGAATGGAATGATTTTGGGAAATTTTTTCTAATCTTGAGTAAGTTTTATTATAAGACCTCTTATCCAGTGCGATATCACATATGATTAGATCGTCTTCAATTCCTTTAATATCATGACCTAGGCCTGCAGGATGAGTGAAGAAGACTTGGGCGTTTGAATATTTTTTTGTCATTTTAATAAGAGCAGCGGAGCATACACCATCACCATCAAGATGGGTAAAAATTATTGTCATGAATAATTTAGAGAATTTCGTCCTTATAAATTAAAAATTCTATCAACAAAAAGAAAGAAAACAAAAAAAAATTAAAAAAAAAGATTTAGAAAATAAGATTTATTTCTTTTTCATTGCAATTGCAAGAAGGACTACTCCCAATAAAAAGACACCGCCACCTGTAATCATAGCAGGAAGCGCAAAATCAACTGTTCCCTTGCATTTAGCGTAAGCAGGAATGGCTACTTCACGAATTGTTATTAACCAATCACAAACAGCATTCATCTGGTTATCTGTGAGTTCAAAATTATCTTGTAACTCCGTAAATTCAGCACTTTCGCGATCATCCATTGCTTCTACCCATTTTAGTAGACCAGCATTATCATTCAAGAAGGACATGGTACTTGTTTCATCCCATAATTCCAAACTAGTATTTGAAGGAATATCATCAGCTTCATCCATATGCATTTCAAAACCAGTCACATTCTCATCCCCTTCACATACTACGATATCTTCTTCATCTAATAAATTGACTGTCCACTGGGCTAACAATAAGCGTTCATAAACATCATCATCACCTGTGATACCAAACTCTGATTCCACCCCAACTTTTACCATGGATTCAAAATCGCCAACATACCAAACAAGGAGATCGTCCATAATATCTTGATCAATACCATTTGCCGCAATTAAAGCAAGTTCAAGGGTAGAATTACCTTCAGCAGCTGCAAACCAATCTGCTGCATCCCCATTAACTAATGAATCTGGATTTGTTTCATCCCATAGATCTAGAATCTGTGTGAAGTTCTTGAAATTTCCACTTCCCACTTCAAATCCATCAGCTAAAGGTTCCATTTCAACCAATCCACCTGGTAACAACACTTTAGTTGCCCATTGAAGCTTGATAAAATCTAAAGCATTGTCTACTCTACATGCAGGAACTGGAAATTTAACTGTCAAATATAACATAGTGGGTACTAATGGAAAGAGATGAGCCATAATATATCCCACAACCGCGTATAATTGTGTGTCAAAGTCTGCACCACCATATGCAATTGAAAACCCATCTGTATATGGAGATCCAAGTGCAGCCATTTGCATATATCCCAAGAGAAAAGCCAGTATTCCTGGAGTGCCTTTGCCATCACCTATATCTCCTTGAATAATTCCGCCTGCTGTGCCATTACCCAATAATATGGTACTAATCATATCTGCTGTAAAACCAAGAGATCCTCCACTAAAATTGGAAATACCTTTGACAATTGCGAGTCCATAAGGGTCAGATAAATCTACTTCAAAACTCACATTATTCATAAAATCAGCCATTGCGATGGTCATATTTCCACCAGTCTTATTTAATGCCCATGCTCCAATAGCATTCCCCATAGCTATTGATGATACACTACCATTCACAAAATAAGAGAAAGATTCTTCTCCACCGAGTGTTGTATTCAATTCTTCAATAACACCCAACATAATATCGTCCGTATAATCTTCATATACTCCTTGTCGAACAACAGGAAGACCATCTTCCTTTATAGTACCTAAAAACTCTGGGATAGCAGCCTCCATTTGACCAGCTGTATAAACGTCAAGACCAAACCCACCCCCAACAAGAATTACACCAAGAGCTAGAGCGATTATTCCACCAATTTTTTTCATTTTAAAAATTTCCTTTTTATTAGTTTAGTAAAAAAAAAACTGTAATTAGGGCCGATACACCTAAATAACTACGAGTTGTAATATAATCATCTTTTTTATTTAAAAAACAATTTAAAAAAAAAAAAAAAAAAAAAAAAAAATTCAAGATGGAAAAAATGATATTTATCGCACTAAATTAAATGAAATAAAATGAATTGCCAAGCGATTTTAAAATCTTTTTTAGTTTCGGAAAATGTTGAAGATTTTTTATTGTTAGATATTATCGGAAAGCTATCGGAATTTCAAAATTTAATTGTAGATTATAATATAAGATCGGAACGGAATTAAGTGGAGAATCTCGCTTCCCTCCTGAGAATTTGATCATAGAAAAAATTGTCAATAGAATGAAAATCGAGTTAAAAAACGGTTACGATATTTTACTTTAATTAATGAAATATACAAGTGAAGTCCTGCATATATTATTAATCAATTCTGCTATTTAGAGTCATTACAAGTTGTTAGATTTTTTTTCTCTAATTTTGCAAATTTGCAAAAAGAATAAATATGAAGATTTACTACTATATTTTGAATGTGAATTTTTTCCAAAAATTGATCTTAAAATCCATCAAAAACCCTTTGAAGTGGTCTTTAGGATCGATTTTTGAAAATATAACAAGTGAAACCAATGAAAAAAATCTGGATTATGCATGATACGCAACATGGAAATGGTAAAATCTTGGCAGAGATGCTGGCCAAAGAACTTCCATCCAACTATGACGTTTCGGTTGGGGATGTGAAAACAACACCAGCCATTAAGGTCGCCCAAGAGACCCCCCATCTCCTCATTTTGGGTGGAGCGATTCGAAAGTTCCAAGGTCCCAAAAGAACAAACAAATGGCTGAAAACACTATCTCACGAATTAACGATAACAAATACAACAATCCCCTACGGTGCTGGGACTCTCACGCACATGATGCCACCCGATGCCACTAACGGGTATAGAAAACGTTTCTTAAAAAACGTTGCCAAATCACCGACCATCACCTCCTGGTATGGAGAATGTTTGTCGACACAAGTTAGAGGGATTAAGGGGCCAATTTTGGAGAGCGAATTCGAGAAACCCAAGCAATTTATCAAAGATATTGTGGCTTGGGCCCAATTATAGGAATATACTAAAAAAAAAACAAGTGAAAAAAATGAGTAAAAATACAGAAAATTCTGATGTTTATGTTAGTTTTAGAAATGCAACAAAAAAATTCGGAAATTTTGCAGCCGTTTCAAATGTAAATCTTGATATTCACAAAGGTGAAATTTTGGGATTTTTAGGACCAAACGGCGCAGGAAAATCAACTACAATGAAAATGATGGCTTACTTATTAAGACCCACTGAAGGAGAGGTATGGATACGTGGGAATGGTGAGTTAGAAAAGCTGACATCAAAAAACAAAGATTATCTTTTAGATAATATTGGGTTTTTAATTGAAAATCCGTTCTTTTATGCCAACATGACACCTCGAGAAACCCTTTCTTATTTCGGTGAGTTAAAAGGGTATCCACACAGTAAAATTAAGCAGAGAGTAGAAGATATCGTAGAAATGGTTGGTTTGTCTGAGTGGATTGATAAAAAAATTGGAACCTTTTCAAAGGGAATGCGTCAAAAAATTGGTGTTATTTCTGCAATTGTGCATGATCCAGACATCATAGTTTTGGATGAACCACATACTGGTTTAGACCCTACTGCACGTAAAATGGTGCGAGAATTTATATTAAAGCTAAAAGATATGGGAAAAACCGTTTTCTTTAGCAGTCATTTACTGTACGAGGTTAGTGAAGTAGCTGATCGAGTAGCCATGATATCTCATGGAGAAATTATTGCTTGTGATACATTGGAGAAGTTGGAATCAATGGCAAAGAAAAGTGAAATTCAATTGGAATTACTTGAAATCCCAGAAAATGGGGCAGATGATATGGTAAAACGTTTAGATCCAATTATTGGGCCTCACACAGGATTGGAAAATAAATTAGATTACATTAGATTCAATCCAGATTCCGAAATATTTGAGATACTCTTTAATGGAGACCCAAAAAAACAGGTAGAAATTTTCAAAGCATTATTTACTGCAGGGATAGATGTAGTAGAATTCTCAGTTCCTAAAGCAGGGTTATTAGAAGACCTCTATCTTAAATTTATGAGCGAATCGAAGGAGAATGGAGCCGAATTTCTACAAAAAAGAGAATTTGAACCAAAACAAAAAGGAGAAATTACAGTATAGGTGAAAAAAATGGCAGAATTACAAACACAAACACAGGCTCAAGCAGATAATATGATCCTAACTGAGCAGAGGACAAAAATTGGGACAAAAAGGAGCTATTTACAAATCGAGAAAACAATCAAATATGATTTTTTAAGAAATGGAATGAAATTTATCTCAATGTTAATAATGAGTTTCCTAATTTTTGCTCTTTTCCTGATTATTGAAATAATAGATGAAAGTAATGGAGCAATTGTTCCAACAGACCCAGCAGACTATTTTGAAGGATATTTAATGATGATCTCCTTTATCATTCTAATCGTTGCATCAACATTTGGAGGGTCAATGATAGCTGAAGATTTTGAGAAACAAACAGGGAATTTATTGTTTCCAAAAATTACAAAAGATAGATTATTATTTGGACGTTTTATTGCACGCTATAGTTATTCAGCCATATCAGTAACATTTTATTATATATTAGTGGCAATAGCAACAGTCTTAAAATACAATGCAATCCCTAAATTTGTCTGGGGATCTTTGGGTTGGGCGCTCTTGTATACATTTGCATTGCTAAGTTTTGTTACATTTTTCAGTGCAATCATGAAACGCTCCTCATCAGCAACAATATACAGTATTTTGATAGTTTTAATAGTATTTCAACTTTTGACGATGATTTTGATGGTAACCGGAGTCACAATTGAACCATTCTTTATGTTAACATACTATTCAAATATTATAACAAGCTGGTTTCATATGCCTGAAGAAAGGTATATGGAACTTCCATTCCATCGGGGTCCAGAAGGTATTAGTGAGAATACATTTTATTCATGGATAACTCCAAGTGCGACCGGAGCAGTTATCGGGATGCTTGTTTGGTCTGTAATTACCTTAACAATTGCGTACTTAGTGTTTAGAAGAAGACAGAACAAATAATTTGATATATAAATCTTTTTTTTTTTCAATCAATTAATTAAAAAAATTTTTTTTAAAACTTAACAATGATTCCTTATGCAAACCAATAAAAAATCTTCAACATTTTCCGAAACTAAAAAAGATTTTAGAATTGCTTGGCAATCTTTGAAAGATAACTTTAAAGCATTTCTGGTAACAGAAATATTTGCAGTTTTAGCATTTATCATAACGTTAATTGTTTTAGGTTCAATTTTGATAGTGATTGTTTCATTAATCCCCTCAGTTTCGTTGAGTGATTTTTTTGGTAGATTTTCAGATAATATAGGAATTTCTGGAATATTTCGAATGTTAATTGGTTTAATTGCTTTTGCAATATTTTTTGCGTTTTTAAATTGCCAACATGGCTTAGCTTATAATATAATGTCATCAGGAGAAATGTTTGCTGAATTCAAGAATTCATTTACGTATTTTAAACGATTCTGGTGGCAATATCCATTATTAACATTTGCATTATTCATAATAAATGGTATAGTTTCAGGAGGGATTCGGATAGAAGGTTCAGGTCCAGGTCCAATATTTCATGATATTACATTTGATTTTATTCAAATAGTTTTAACTTTTGGAAGGATAATTCTATTTTTTATTTCGTTTATCTTATTTATCCATACTTTTCCGAGCTTGACCTCCCAAGAAAAATTCAAACGGAGTTTCATTGAAAGTTTTAGAATAATAAAGAGTAATCCTAAAAGAATAATATCAACATGGGGAACGTATTTCCTGATTTTTATAGTTCCAATAATTGCCTTAGGGATTTTAGCGGAAATTTATGGTTTTATATTTTTATATATTTTATTTGGAATCGATTTTATCCTTATAACTATTTTCGGATTTCCAATGTTGGCATTAATTGCACGTGGAATTTATAATAATGTAGAATTTCAAAGATTTAAACCAGATTTAAAAGAATAAAAAGAAAGAATTTAATAAAAAAAGTGGTGAAAATGAGTAAAAATACAAATATCAACTCGACAGAAAAACAAGAAATTCAAGAGATTAAAGATGAAATAATCATCACAGATAGTTCTCTTGTTTTAATTGTTTTGCATGATAAAAAAAAGTTGATTTTGGAACAATTACTCGAAAAAGATATGACAATTCAAGATTTACGTCAATCTATTGGATTAAATCCTGGCACAATAAAACGCCATTTAGATGATCTGAAAAAAAATAATCTTGTTTTTGAAAGCCGAATAGAAAAAAATGATTATAACATTACAATGAAATACTACCGTGCAGTTGCACGATCTTTTAAAATTAGAGTTCAGATCCAATAATTATAATAAAAAATTAACAAGATTTTTTGTATATCGTATAAAATTTTAAACTTTTAACATTATTCCTTGATTTTAAATATTTTTCTTTTCTGCAATATCGTTTGAATTAACCATATTTATTTAATCTTAAAATATTTCAATCTAAAATTTTAAATATCTAAAATTCTTTTATATATTTAACTTAAAATCTTTGTAAATATATTTTGTTTTTGTGCAATAATAAAAATATAATTACAATACATAAAACAAGTGAATAAAATGAACAAAAATACGAAGAATGCAGTAAGATTGTCTGTTTTTCTCAGTTTAACTTTTATTCTGTTAATTTCTGCAATAAATTTAGATAATGATAAATTGATATATAAAAATGCTTATGAAATTGACTCAAATACTGAAATTAAAACAGCAATTTCGTCAGATTTTACAGAATCATTAATCATCGATGCCTTTGAAACCGGAATTGATGCAAAAAATTGGACAAAAGCAATAAATGACGGTTGGGTTACAGGAGAAGGAACGATAGAAAACCCATATCTTATTGACAATCTATTTGTTGACACAAATAATATTGGAACGGCGCTTTCAATTCGAAATTCAAAATTTGATTACTTCACAATCAACAACTCGATTCTTGTTGGAGGCCCAGATTATAGCGGATTGGAGTTATATAATACAAACAATGGAACTGTAGAAAATTCTACTTTTAAATCGAATAAATATGGAATTAATTTGCAAGGAGGATCTATGCAAAACTCGATTTCTAAAAATACAATAAATGAAAATTCTTATGGGATTTACCTCAGCACTATGAGTATGGGAAATTCAATAATGGGAAATGGAATTATAGATAATTCAGTAGGCGGGATTTTCGCTGAAACAACTTCGAGCATGAACATTATTGTTATGAATTATTTTCTGCAAAATGGTATACAAGCAGAAGATAATAGTTCAACAGGAAATATTTGGAATTCCACCATGTTTGGTAATTTTTGGGATGATTATTCTGGGATTGATAATGATACGGACTCAGTTGGTGATGACCCATATACAACTAATGATGATGTTAAGGATTTCAAACCGATCTTTAACTATGACCCTATGATAATGCCATCAATGAATCAGTCTAATGTGGTAGGATCAGTCGATAATTTCATTAATTGGACGGTAATGGATATGTTCTATTTTAATGCTAGTTATGAAATTTACAGAAACGGAGATTTAATTGAAGTAGAAAATAGCTGGAATCCGCAAGAGATAGAAATTAGCATTGATTCTCTGGAAGTAGGGCCTTATAACTTTACTTTGAAAGTCTATGATGGCCTGGGAGGAGTAAGTTCAAATCAAATAGATATATATATCATAAACTCAAATACTGGCTTGATTATTTTTATAAGTGTATTTGGTGTGCTCTTCTTGGGAATAATTACCATTGTAATCATTCGTAAAAGGAAGTAATTTGAAGTTGATTTTAAACGAATGCCTTTTTTTCTATTTTCAAATTTTTTTTTCTAATTTATTTGTCATTTGTAATCTAAATCTTGAAAAGTCCACTTTTTAGCAACTTAGTGTGGATGAAGATTTATTTTACACGATATATACCAAACATCCACACCAAAATTGCGATAAAATATACCCATTCCCAAAAAGGAACTATACTATCATCAATAAAGTATGTGATTATCATCATTAAAAATGATACATTAAAAATTGAATAATAAATTCCAATCACAATAAAATTGGGCATCTTTGAGTTAATTTTATATTTCCTTTGCTTTTTTATTTGTAAAATAAACAGGATTAAATCAAGATTAGCTTTAATAAAAATCCCAATAAAACATATTCCTGCGAAAACTAAATGTGGTGCTCTGAAATCGAGTGGGAAAATTCCAACTAAACTCAATGAAATTGAACAAACAATCCCAAGGGCTGTTGAAATTGTCGAAAAAACAACTGAAAGAGATTTTAAAATGTGATAAAGATATAAGAAATGTGGAATGGTTAAAATTCCTAAAATGATCATTCCCAAATTCCAAAGTTTAGCGCCAAAGGGGTTTAGAAATGTACTACCTTGATCGCTTATTGTGTTCCGAAAAATTGAATAAGAATCAGGAAATACTATTTGAGCGTATACACTAATAGCAAAAAATATAGCAACAATGAAGAGTAAATAATTTCTTGTATGTTTATTTGACGCTTTTCCTTTCATAACCTCAAGTGGTACTCGCAAATATCCAAGTCTCTGAAGAATTTCACTTCTTTCAGCACTTGAAAAGGATATGCGCGATAACAAAATTTCCTTGGTGTTTTGAATTTTATATCTAAGCGTTTCCATTTCTATTTCTAATAAAGAAAAAATAATACTGCTATCTAAACGTTGAAGAGACCATTTTTTGGCAGATAATTAACTGATCATTTGAATAATTGATCATTTGAATAATCATAATAGATTTGATATGTTAAATCATGGATTGGTTTTCAGATGCAGGAAGATAAATATCAATTGTTGTCCCAACATCTACCTTAGACCTAATATTGAGAAGACCATTATGTCGTTTTATAATAGAATGAGTTATTGTTAATCCGAGTCCCATTCCTTGTTGATCTTCTCTCTCTTTAGTACTAAAAAAAGGATCAAAAATTCTCTCAATATTTTCTGGATGTATTCCAATTCCATAGTCCTTTATTGTGATTTTAACGTATTTTCCTGGTTGTAAAGGAACGGAATCTTCATCTAAATTTTCATTAA
>JAUWPK010000305.1 GCA_030611625.1 Promethearchaeum sp.
ATTACTTCTTCTTTTTCAATCTTAGCTTTTTTAGTTGATTTTGCTTTTTTAGGCTTTTTCTGACCACTCAAAGGTATTGGTTCTAATTTCATTTTCTTTAGGATGTCAATATTTGCCGGTTTTTCGCTTTTTCTTCGAATATCCACTTTTATGTTATTGTGTTTAAGTAATTTAATGTTCAAACCTGATTTTTTGATTTCATTTAAACTGAAGTGAATATCAGTCAGAGTAATTTGATTCATATCATTTTGAAAACTCCATTTAAAAAAAAATTTTTCATTTCTAAATTTTAAAATGAAATATAAAATCATCAAAAAGAAACTAAATTGAATTATTTCATATTATATCATACTATAGTTTTTATTTATGGACGTAAAGATTAATTTATGCTCCAAAATAATTGGAAATATCTAAATATAGAAAACCAGATTGTAATAAATAAAATTTCAAATATCTATTCGAGTGATAAAAAATTTATTAAAAAAGAAGGGAATCTTGATGAGGGCAGAGTTGAATTTAAATCCGTTCAGATTTCTGATGAAGTTTGGGGAGCAGATTCAGATATCACTATAGAATGGAAAAAACTCGAGAATCCAAGTATATTTCATCTCGGTAAGATTGTTAACGAGTCTATTCAAAATTATGCTTTGATTAATGTAGTAACAAGTAAAAAAGAGAGATTATGGCATTTATCTCACGAAATGATAATCTGGTACGGTTCAAAACAACAGATGAGTAGACAACGATATTTTGTATCAAAAGTAATTCATGCAACTTTTTTTTGTGAATTGACTCAAAGATTGTTTCAAATTCATGCTAAATGTCTCGCTAATGCATATGATTATTATAAAGGCCCAATAATCGAATTTATAAAATCCATCCAGTGTCATGCAAATTAGAAAAGAATTTACCAATATCTTCTATTTCACTTGTTTAATTCACAATTTTTCCAATGAAAATAAAATTACTCTTTTTTTTGCCTTTTCCCATTGTAGAATTTTGTAATTTTTCAAATTTAGACATCAATCGTCTGAATTCGACCACTCTAAATAGGTGATAGAAACGTTCAATTTTCTTTTCTATTCCTTTTTGTGATACTGTCCATGGAACAATAACATCACCAATCTCAGAATCCTTCTTCTTTTCTTCAAAAGATCTACTCATTTGATCTAAAAACTGTTTCATAAATTTCCTTTGATAAAAACGCCACACAGTTATAGAAACAAGCGCATTTCTTCTCCCAATCCGATTTATCTCTAATATGGTATTTTTACGTTCTTTTGAAGTTTTTATATGATGTAGTGAGGCCACTGAGAATATTCCATCAAAAGAAGAGTTTCTAAAGGGAAGAGAATTCATTTGAGCTTGAATTTTAATTGATTTAGAAGGGTTTTTTTTAAGCATTTCCCATGATTCATCCAAATCTATTAATATCCTACAAAATTTTTGAAAAAATTCTGAATGTCTGCCAGAACCGCATCCCAAATCAATAAATATTAAAGGAAAATTCTCAGCAATGGTAAAATTCTGAACCCATTTGTCTATCCAAGGCTCAATAATTTCTACGAAAGGTCTCCATTCTCTTGATCTTTTTTTAGCCCAATCTGAGGCGATTTCGTCAAACATTCTCAAATTAAATTATCATTTAAAACATTTAAAACATTTAAAACAACATGGAAAATGGTGAAATTGACCTTCATCCTCCTTATCATTTCGAATGTGTTAGGTGCGGGAATTGTTGTTCAGATAAAAATACTATTGTAAATTTAACATATAGCGATATTTTGCGAATACAATGGGATCAAAATCTAGATTTGAATGGATTGCTGGATATTGTTGGGTTTTATATATTTGATGAACCAATTACCGAAGAACAAAAAGAAAAAATGGTTCTTCCCCATATAGAAACCCAAAATGGACCTGCTTTTTTAGGATTACGGAAAAATGATGATGGTACCTGTATTTTCCTAAATAAAAATAAAAAATGTCGGATTTACAAGGCGCGACCAGATATATGCAGGACTTTTCCTTTCCATTTCCATTCTATCCCCCATAAAGATCAAATGGAAAAAATGAATGTAACAATTGAATACGCTGCCAAGGCTATAGAATATTGCTCTGGAATCAAAAAATCCAGCCCAATAATTAGTAATATAAAATGGATGGTAATCGGAAAATTAACCCTTGAGAATATAATCAGAGATGCAATTTTCATAAAAAGATGGAATGAAGCAGTCAATTCTAATAAGGTTAAGCCAATTGCTGAAAATTATCTAAGAATAATAACTGATTTTTCAAAATCTTCAAAAGCACCCCAGAAAAAGGCAGGGAAGAATAATCTCTCATACAAACAAAGAATTAGAAAGAAGATTCCAAAATAAAAATTACCTTCTTCAAGATTTTTCTTATAGTTGTTAAGTTCAATTCAAATTTTGATAAGAATTCATTCGGCGTAACTTCAAATAAAAAGGATTGAAATTTTAAATATTATGGATGTATTTTCCTATCTTTCCGATACTGACTTTTCTTCGGGTAAACCTGTGATGAAAAATGTAATTAAATCACCCAATTTTAACATGGTTAGGGTTTGTTTACCTACGGGATTAAATATTGACCCTCATCCTGAACCAAATGCAACATTTTTCCTTGTAATTGAGGGTTCTGGGATTTTTACTAAAGGGACTGAAACCTTTGAAATGAAGAAAAATGATTCCCTATTTATAAAAGCGGGAGAAATTCGTGGAATAAAATGCCTTGAAAATCTTGTTTTATTGGGCGCTCGCGATCCTGATCCTAAGATTTAAATCAGTTTATAGAATTCTTGATAAACTTTTTTTCTAATCTTTTTTAATCTCCATTAAATTCGAAATTATATCTTGCGCGGTTTTAATAATTCTTTCGGTTTCGCTAAGATTAGTCTTGGATTCTCCCGTTAATCTCATTATTGGGGTTGTTCCAGATTTTCTAATTAAAACCCAGCCCTCATCAAATCGTATATGAAGCCCATCAATTAAATTCTTGCGAAAGTTATGATAACCCGCTTTCTCCAACTTGGGAATTATTAACTCTGCAAATTTTTCATAATCCTCATTTTTAAATATTCGATCATGGACTAAATGAAGTTCACGCTGGATATAGGGAAATATAGGAATATCTTCAAATAATTCACTAAATGTTTTCTCATATTTACCTAGATACTGAAGTAAAATAGCAATAGCCATTAAAGTATCGGGTCCTTGATGCCCAGAGAATTCTGGCCAGATATATACACCACAATTCTCCCCGCCCAGGAATGCTCCGAATTTATGCATAGCAATGGACACATTTATATCACCAACTTTAGTTCTGTGTACTTGGACTCCCATAGGTTCCAAAATATGCTCGATAACACCAGATGAATTAACTGGCGTTACTACAGATAAGTTTTTCCTTGAAGATTTATCTGGAAAATTTTTCTGAACGTATTCCCTAGCTAAAAATGTCAGAACTCGTATAGGTTCTACAATATCCCCGTTTTCATTTACAAAGACTACTCTATCTGCATCTCCATCAAAAGCAATACCCACATCTATTTTTTCAGAGAGTCTAATGAATTGACATAAATCGAATAGGTTTTTTTTACTTGGTTCGGAAAATCGACCAGGGAATGTGCCGTCCGGCTGGGAATTTAGAGTAATGTATCTTAAACCCATTTGATTTATTAACATAGGACCAACAATTGATGCTGAGCCGTTTCCTGGATCGATAATATATTTTCGATTTCTTATAGCGTGATTTTCATAATTAGTTAAACGTAAAATTTTCCGGATGTGAGTATCATTTATTCTTTGGACTTCAGCTACTGAGCCTTGCTCATTCCAAGGCTTGGAATTAAAAGCACGATTCTGGTATGTTTTTTCAACTTCTTGTTCTTGTCCTGGGCTAAAACCTAAACCACCTTTATTAAATAGCTTAACTCCGATGTATTCAGGTGGATTATGTGAAGCGGTTACCATTATTCCACAATCTGCATTCAAATAATCGACTGACATGCATAATGTAGGTGTCGAAACAACCCCGATTGTAAAAACTTTACACCCACTTGACATTAAACCGCTGGTAATCGCAAGTTGAATTGCGAAGCTTGTTGTTCTCACATCTCGGCCAATAACGACTTTTTTATTTTCGTCAAGTACTGTTCCCAAGGCCAATCCGAGCCTTAAAGCCATAGATGGGGTAAAAGTTTTTTCAGATTTATCATAGCTAGAATAAATTTTACGAATTCCGCAAGTTCCAAACATTATAATCCCTTTTTTTTGTTAAGATATTAAATAAAATTAATTGATCTTGAAAAAACTACGCTTTT
>JAUWPK010000026.1 GCA_030611625.1 Promethearchaeum sp.
ATTTCCCGATCATTAATTAGAAAGTCAAGCAATTCTTTCACATCTTTTTTAGCAACCATCTTATTTACCATTTTTTTCCACCAACATGAATCAGATATATCTCTGTTTTTCCAAATTAATCAACGTAATTCAAATATTTAAAATGATTTGATTAAAAAAATGAGAGCCTTTTGATAACTTTTAGTTAATAATCGAAAGGATTCAAATTTAAAACGAAAAAAGAATCTCTATGGAAAAATACGACTTGAGAAAATTTGTTTTATTCCCGATTTTAGGTTTAAGTCTCATTGGGTTTTTAGTAGTTTTATTTGGTAAATTTGCGGGGTTTTGGTTAACTGGGGATTACACGGGTGAAAGATATTCATGCTTATTTTGTGAGTATGGAACGTTCATTGATATTGTATCTATAATTTTAATTTTAATTTTACTTTCAATAGTCGGCCAGGTAATTGTTGTATTAAACGAAATCCTTCCAAAACCATTAATAAAATTTAATCTCTCCCTTTTAGGTTTGTTGTTAGCCATTGGAACAATTATTTTTTCCATAGTCGGTTTAGTAGGTTTTGGATTTGTATATTCTGACTACGAATGGTGGCCAGAAGCAGGATTTTATGCAGGAATCATAACCGGAGTATTTAATGGCTTTCTGTTTGCAGTTAAATTTATCTCGAAATTTGTTAAGAAAAGTTAAGAAAAATTAATTGGTTATGATCCATTAAAAACAAATGATAATTAAAAATGGATCGTAGTGGTAGGAAGGATTTTAAAGGTTCAACTAGGCCTAAAAGCAAAAATATTATCAAAAAAAGCAGAAATCCTTCAAAAAAAAAATCTAAATCATCTCAAAAACGCAATATAATCCGCGAAACAAAATTTGTTACCTTAAATTCGACAAATATTCAAATGATTAAAAAATATTTTACAACCATTGCACCAAATCTATATGATCTATTTGCTCAAAGTAATAATTATGTTTTATATCAATTTGAGGGAAGAACTCGGGATGTTTTCCTTGTTCCAACATCTATGAGCAAAATTGTTAGAAAACTCTCAATAAATTTACCGGTGATGCATGCCGGGATTCATTTAGGATATGTGAAGCCTAAAAGGACTCATTCAGGTTATGTTAGGGGATTTTTCCTTTCATATGAAGGGGGACGTTTTATATATGACATTCTAATAAACAATCATCCCGAATTGCAAAAGGATATTCAAACAATTCAATTGAATGCCAAAGGAGAAAGATCCTTTCTTTATGGAAAAGAAATCAATTTTGAAGATGTTACAAGCAATACATCCAAATTGGTTAAGAAAAGAATAATTTTTGTATTAAATCAAAATAATAATTACATTGGAATTGCTTTATTAATAGTTAAACAAGCCGGGCAAAAAAGACCTGAAGAACCGGGGCAAAAAAAATGGGATGTTCATAGTAGATCTCAAAATTTTACTGTTTCACTTATGAACTTGACCGATGCGGGATATTATTTACGAAAAGGAGGTTAAATTATGACAGATATAAAATATTCCGATAAAATCATGGAATTGGCAGAAAGATATAATTATTCTCCGTTTATGATTAAGCAAATAATGATTAATTTCCCAGATGAACATTCAGCTGTAATAAATGCATTTAACCGGCAGCCTCGTGAAATGATTAGAGTAAATACTCTTAAAATTACGCCAAAAAAACTCCAAAAATTATTAGAAAATAAACGATTTCGCGTTAAACCAACACAGTTTGACTATGCATTTCAAGTAGATTCTTCACAAACTAGAATTGGACTTGGAAATACCCACGAATATCTTCAAGGGTTTTATTATATGCAGAGTTTAGCATCAATGGTCCCTGTTCATTTACTATACCCTGAACCAGGAGAAAATATTTTAGATATGTGTGCTGCGCCTGGAAGCAAAACAACACAAATAGGTCAGTTTTTGAACCAAGAAGGTTTAATTATTGCAGTTGACAATAAAGAATCAAGGATTAAACCATTAAGTTCTAATGTAAAGCGCATGGGCATTAATAATTGTGTGATTTTTCCGTATGATTCGAGTCAGCTTAGTTCCAAATTAAAATCTATATTTGTTCCTGATAAAATTTTATTAGATGCACCTTGCACGGGAAGTGGAATAATTCGCGTGGATCCTTCAATAAAAAAAGCAAAAAACAATCTAAATATTAATCGAATGGTGCAAGTCCAAAAGAAATTATTAAAAACCGCGATTGATATTCTGAAACCTGGAGGACTTTTAATGTATTCCACTTGTTCTTTTCACTATCAAGAAAATGAAGGAGTAATTGCAGATATTCTCCATAAATATAAAAATATTGAAATTATTGAGCCTAATGAAGATGTTGGTCACCCAGGTTTTGATAATATTGATAATAAAATATTTGGAATCGAACTCCTAAAAACTCGTAGAACCTATCCTAATCGGGATGATTTAGATGCATTTTTCTATTGTTTATTGAAAAAGAGATATTAAATTTATTCTTCTGGTGTATTTATTATATATCTGAAAGATTGCAGGTCCTTTAGAGAATTTAATTCTGTTATAAATCCTTGAATTGTAGGCAAATTATTTTCTAAAACATATGTAATTGTCTTAAAATTTCCACTAAAGGAAATCTTATGAATTATCGTATCATGATAATTAATTTCAAGTTTATTGATTTTCTTCTCTGTTTTAGAATCACCCACCCTGATTGAAACCAAAAGACTCGCAGACAATTTTGGTAGTAAAGAAGAAGGATCAAACTGATTTTCACTTTCTACATCAATAGCTCCGGTCCCACTTAAAGCTCCATCTTTCTCATTCATTAACCGAATGAGTGCTTCTCGAATAACATATGAATTATTCTTATATTCTTTCTGAGTTACCATACGTTTGAGAAACGTCTTCAAGTTATCCGAAATATTAAAACTGATAATGGGAATCAAAATCAAATCCTAGTTAGTATATCATTATTAAAATCATCACAAATATTTAATAATTTGGGGATGACTAGAAAACCTTTTGTTTAATTAAACTATCAACTATATATTCCACTTCCCGAATAGATAGATGTAATTTATCAGCGACATTTTTGAGATCTTCAAATTCTATTTTTTTTTGGATAATAGTTCCATTATGGTCCATAGCTATTTTTTCATGTATTACGAAATTTTGTCCTTCAATAGAAATTTTATGCTCATTAACCTTTCTCTCCAAACAATATCTCTGTTGTTTTAATAATCGAACTCCCAAGGTTCCCGTTTCTTTAATCAGCAATTCTATCAGACTATCAATTTTATCTTTATTTGTAATGACAGAAATTAGATATCCCGGTCGATTTTTCTTTGTGATAGTTGGAATAATTGCAACATCTAAAGCACCTTGCTCCATTAATTTGTTTATAAGAAAGCCCAGTATTTCACCTCGAACATCATCGACATTTGTCTCTAACTTATAAATTGTTCTATAATGCTTTTTTTTACTATCATCATGGGTCACATTTTCTTTCTGACCATAAAAAATTCTAAGCAAATTGGCTTGATTTGGTAGGTCATAACTTCCAACTCCTTTCCCAATCTTTTTTATTTTATATGGAAAGGATGGTTTTCCTTCTGAAAGAAAATTTAATTCTTTAAGACTAGCTAATATAGAAACCCCAGTTGGTGTAGCAAGTTCAAAATTTACAACACCAAAAATGAAACTAATTTGGTTTAATTCTAATATTTTAGCAGTTGCTGGAGCAGGAACATGCATAATTCCGTGTGCTGTTTTAATTTTTCCATTACCAACATTAACTGGTGATATATAGATTTTAGTTGGATCTTTTTGATTGAAAACTCCTAATTCCTGTAAACAGAACATGGATCCAGTAATATCGATAATTGTATCTATCGATCCTATTTCATGTAAGTGAACTTTTTCTAATGGAACACCGTGAACTTGAGATTCTGCAGAAATTATTTTTTCTAAAGCGAGATTTGCAACTTTCTTGGTAGTTTCTGTTGAATCAAATAAATTTAAAGCTAAATTAAGATCTTTTCTCATATCCTGAATTTTGTATGAAGAATGATGATGATTTTCAGGACGAACAACAAAATTTTGCTCTTTTTCGGATGAGGTTGTAGATAGATGATAATTTAAATCTTGATTTTTAATCTGAAAATCCAAATAATTTCCTTCAATACCATGGGTTTTTTTAGAGATGAAATCAATTGAAAAATTTTGCTTTACTGGAAGGTTGTTTAGTATTTTTAAGAGATAAGCTTTTACTTTATCAATTCCAACAATGGAACTTAAGCCAGATAACATTAAATCTCCCGAAATGCCCGAATATTCACAATCTATAAACAAAAGTTCCATGTTAAATGGAATAAATGGATTAAGAATTAAAAAATTTTATTTTATGAAAAATCTAATTATTTTTGCAAGAAATTTACCAAATAATAGATGAGAAATGAAATATAAATTAGATTTTAACCCAAAATTATCTTCTGTATAGCTTCTTTCTCCATCAATCAAAGAAGGTTTGTAAATATAACTATTAATTTTAGGGGAATAGCCGAGAACTTTGACCTTTTTCCAAATTTCATCTTTTGTAGTTCTATTTAAAGTATATCTCCATGTAGAATCGGAAAGGATTTCTTGATTTTGAATCGATTTATCTGCATTTTCTTCTGTATACTCCATATATACATTTAAAGATCCTTTAGATTCGAGATAATGGTTAGCTTCTATCTCAATTATATTATTTCCTTTTTTTAAATAGGGTTTAATATCAAAAACGCGAATTGAATTTTCTAAAGGCAAAATTGAAAGCGAAAAACGACTTAAAACAGATCCAACATATTCTTCATTAATGGAAACATGCCCGGAATTATCAACTATTACTTGAATTTTTGCTTCAAGTATTTTACCCTCAATATTAAATTCTTTTCGAAAATATCTTGATTTTGGGTGGGAAATACGTTCATTCGTCCAGATATAAGCTGAAGGCAATAATGGATTTATAAAAGTGATATTATTTCCGATTTGTTTTTCTTTTTCTTCAACGAATTTATATAGATTTTTAAATTTTTTTAGCGGGTACTGAAGATTCGGTTCTTTTGCACATGATTTCCATAATCTTTCATATTCGATCAACAGATCGTGGATTTTATTCTTAAATTTATTTAGATTTTTAGAAATTTCTTCAATGATGTTAGAAGGTATTGCTCCAGATTCATAGTCCTTCAATTTTGAATTTATTCTTATTTTAATTTTGTCTTTTTCAGCAAATAACTGGGCAATTTTTATCGAATATTCGATATAAGGCAGATATTCAGGATTAATAGAAATTTTCCCCTTTAAATCAATAAATTTACTTGCGATCTCCTCTGTGATTGATAATATTTTTTTAAAATTTCTACAATTTGGTTTAAGGGTTTCATCGTAAAATGGATGGCGATATAAGATATTATAGAATTTCTGAAAAGCAATGGAAGGAATATTTCTGTAATGCTTGTTAATGTCTGTTAAATTAAAGAATACATGATAGAAATCATTTACATCTCTTAAATCTTTTAAACCAAAAAAGCAATAACCTAAATCTTTGATAAAAGATTTATAATCTACTTTTGAAATAGTCCAACTAGCAGTTCCCGAGAGAATAGCCCCATAAATATTATTTTCTCGTAAATTAT
Source organism: Promethearchaeum sp. (assembly GCA_030611625.1). Lineage (GTDB taxonomy): Archaea > Asgardarchaeota > Lokiarchaeia > Sigyniarchaeales > Promethearchaeaceae > Promethearchaeum. The sequence continues at coordinate 5,679 of JAUWPK010000026.1, forward strand.
GATTGGAAAAATCACCCCAAGTACTATTTAATTGCCCAAGAATAAGATCCGAATCTTTCATCAGGTTTTTTGCATATTCAATTAAATTAATAATGTTTACTGCAGAAACATTATAGTTAGGGAAATGTCTACTCCAGCATAACATTGAAGGACTAACAATTACAGGAAAACCAGATTCTACAATTTTCTTAACTTTTGCATATTTTTTCTTAGGGGAATAATCCCAATACATAAAAATAAGATCTTTTGGTAATTGTTTAAGTAGAAGCGGATATTTTACAATTACATCATGATATATAACTATTTTTTCATTATCGCTTTCTTTAGCAATATTATATATCTTTCGGAAATGATCTAATAAAGCCCTATCCATCCCAACAGCATTTACTAAATCCTTTGAATTTCCATGTCCCAAATCAAAAGATTCATCACCACCAATATGAAATACTTTAGAAGAAAAACAAGGGCTTAATTCACCAATAAAGTCACGTAAAAGAGGATATATATTTCCATTTGCGATTGATAAACATTGAGCACCGGGAAATTCTCCAAGAGATTGATATTCAGGTATAGTTAAAATGTTATCAAAATGACCCAAAGTCTCAAAAATAGGCATTAAAGTAACAAATCGTGATTTTGCATAACGATCCAATTCTATCAATTCTTCAGGAGTAAAAGCACCGCGGTTTTTTCCTATTTTTGGATGTTTTGAGCATTTAAACATATCTTCCATGTATAACGCATAATAATTATTTTTAAATCGACTTATGTCTCTAATGAAATGCTTAGCACTTTCAACTGTAGGTACCTGTCCTCGTGAAATATCGTCGGCTATGCCTCTTATTTTCATACATGGCCAATCAACAATATTTAATTGAGGAAGAATAAATCCTTCTAAATTTTCAGATTTGTATTGAGAAGTTCCTAAAATAATCTGTCTAAGAGATTGAAATCCGTAAAACAGGCCATTTAATGAAGCCGCTTGAATAATTATAACATCATTTTCAATATTTAAAATATATCCCTCTTTTTCTTGATCTGAAGATAGAATAACTAATTCTTTTTTATATATTTCTGAATTGATACTTTCCCAATTGACTGTCATTTGAAAATCTTTTTCTAATTCAGATTGAATTTGTTGTATTAAACTATGAGATGCACTAATGTTTTTCAAAAATCCTTTCACATTTAATGGGAGACAAATCGGAAGATTGAAAATAGAAATTTGGTTTGGATAGGGGAGTATATGAACCGAAAAGTCTCTATCTTGATGATAACTTTTTTTTTCTATTCGTGAGCATTTAAATATGATTTGAATGGGATTGTACATTTATAATTTTCTCTCCATGTATCTTAATGATCCATTATTTTCTAAAGTAATATACATAAGCAAATTTACATAAGTAAATTTACATAAGTAACTTAATATCTAGAAAAAAACCTATATTTTAAATCTTTAAAAAGTGTTTAATATGACCGAATCTCAAGAAGCTATGCCCACTCTCGAGGGTTCTCTGACCAGTGTTCCCGCCACCATTCTTAAATTGTTAAGTATTGAACCTCCTACTAATATTCCACAACCTATCCAACCTGTGGTTGATTTATTTGCTTCCCGGGGAGTAGATCGTATTATCATTAATGTTTTAGATTCCTTTGGTTTATTCGAGATTACTTATTACAAACCGCAATTTCTTATTTCAAAAGCCGACGCGCTTGTCTTATTGTCCACAAAAAACCCATATACGCTTGGAATGTTTCACCAAATGTTTTTTGGAGGTTTTGATTTTGAACCTAATGGATTCCATTTATTAAGATATATTCAAGAACAAGGAAAATCATCAGTTTTTGTTGGTCGTCAAAAAGATATAAAAAGATATGATGGAGGGACTCCTTCTATTGCCAAATCAACAGATATGGCAACATGGATCGAAGCTGCAAAAGTGATTAACCGCCATCACCTTAGTATCCTGCACTGGCTTGATTTTGAAGAACTTTACAACAAAAGAAAGAGGACTGGAATAAATACCCCAGAGGAATTAACCCAAAAACTAATTAAAAGAACGGATAAATGGATTTTAAGCCAATTTAAACAGTTAAGGAGTAAATCTTTAATGATGGTAATCGGAAATCATGGTAGGAATAAAATTGATCTGGACTACCATGGAAAAATAGCTGAACTAAGGGCTGCGTCAGTTCCTCTTGCAATATGTTTATATAAAAAATAAATTTTAACCTATTATGCTCCGAATTTCCACTTAATCGCGTCATATGGGCATTTTTCCATACATTCCAAACATAAAGTGCATTCTCCTTCTCCAGTAAACCCGTTATATGGCTCATCCAAAATTCGAATTTGCATAGGGCAGACTTTTTCGCAAATTCCACATTCTTTTCTACCAGGACAACGTGTTGGCATTCGTTGCAGTTTAACTAATGAATATTTTGCAGAAAAAGAGATTGCAGCACCATAAGGGCATAAATATTTACAATATGCTCTAGGCCAGAAAACAGTTAATACAAGAATTATGATATACACGAAAAATAAAATTGTGCTCCAAGCTTTTCCTTCAGAAAATAGGACTTGAATATTTACATCATCTATTATTGATTGTATCACTCCAGGAAAGGTCACAAACAAAAATTCTGATAGTGAAATAGGGGCAAGAGTATTTTCAGTTAAAGGCCCTAAGAATTCTTTGTAACCAATATAACTTCCAAGATTTGATATCCTGTAAACGCCAAGTGGAAGGATAAGAATGAACATGACAATTAAACCAAAATTTTTGACTTTTTTCAAAGATTTATCCACTTCTAATGAAAAACGTTTATTTTCTCCAGCCAATCCATAAAGTAAATCTTGGATAAAACCAGTTGGGCAAGCCCATCCACAGAATATTCTACCGCCAAATAAACCTAATAATGCAATAACTGCAATGAAGAAAAATGGAATTTCCCCTTGGGATATTGTAAAGAAACTATATTCAAGAAGCCCCGCACCAGCTGTCCATGAACTCTTAGCTGAGTGTAAGAATGGTAGAACTTTAACAAAATTTTCGAGTAATGAGAACTTTGCGCTAAAAATAAATTCTAATGCAGCATAATTGATAAGGAAAAATGAAATAATTTGTATAATTTTCCTACTAATTGCTAAAACTGGGATTCGTTTGGGATTACTCTCTAAAGTTTGGTCAACCATTGAAAATTCATTTCAGATAAGTAGGAAAAAATAAAAAAAGGTTTTTGTACGATATGTTTTTATTGTGAATTTAATTTTAAATCAATAGTTTCCCCGTTATTTTAAGACTATTGTCTCACCGTTTTGAAGGCTACGCGTTTCACTCTTCATTCTTTTATGAATGATTGATGCTAAGCCCATGCATTTACTTGCTTCTCCATGAAGCGTTAAAACTCGCTCAGGTCGAGGTTTAACTTTTCTAATAAATGATATGATTTGACTCCTACTGCTGTGCCCCGAAAATCCTTCAACTGTAAACACGGACAATTTTGTTTTTATAACAGATCTTTTACCAATTGAGCTATAATGTTGAAATTCTCGAAAACCTTTTTGAATCCGGCGTCCTAATGTTCCTTCAACCTGGTAAGAACAGAATAATATTGTGCTATTTGGGTCATCTGCAATTCCTTTAAGGTATTGGACGCTTGGCCCACCTTGTAACATTCCCGATGTGGCCATAATGACACATGGTCCTCCTGCTATAATATCATCACGCGCTTGGTGTCCATCTACTTGAGTAAATATATCACTAGTGAACGGATTTTTTCCTTGGTGAAATATTTTCTCTCGTAATTCTGAATTTAAAAAGTCGGGGTGGGTCGTGTGAATAGCCGTAGCCTCCGAAATCATACAATCAACGTAGATTGGCACAGGATCAATCATCTTTCTTGAAATAAAATCTTCTAAAACCACCATAACTTCTTGAGCTCTACCAACAGCTAATACGGGAATTAAAACTTTTCCACCTTTTCTTATCGTAGAATTTAAAATTTGAATTAATTGTTTTTCAGATTCATACCTACTTGGAACAACATCTTGAATTCCACCATAAGTTGATTCAGTTATTAGGGTTTCTAGACGTGGGAATTTACAAGAAGCAGCCTCAAATAGTCTTGTTCTTTGAAATTTATAATCTCCAGTAAAAACAAGGTTATGATCACCATTTCCAAAATGTAGATGAATCAGTGAAGATCCCAATATATGCCCTGCATTATGTAATGTTAACTTAATATCTGGAGATATATCTGTTACCTTTCCCCATTCTAAACAAAATGCATGTAAAACAGCGTTTTTAATATCTTTTTTTGAATAAGGTGCGGGTTTTCCTTCTCTTTCACAAATATTACAATAATCTAGTTGTAACATTGTGGATAAATGCATTGTAGGTTCTGTACAATACAGAGGTCCTTCATACCCATATTTATATAGAAATGGGACTAATCCTGAATGATCTAAATGCGCATGTGAAAGTATAACTGCGTCTAAATCTTCAATATTAAAGTTACCATTATTTAACAGAGGGAATAGATCCTTTGGATTTCCAACATTTAATCCACAATCTAGAAGTACTGTGCTTTCATCTGTTTGAATAAGTATGGCAGATCTCCCAACTTCGCGAAAACTACCTAATCCAGTTACTCTAATATTTAATTTACTTTTTATGGATTGGCGATGGATTCTTCTACCAATTTTTTGAAAAATTGCCTTTTGCTTTTGTCGTTCTTTTTGAAGCATAGATCTTACTAAAGCAACAGTTCTTGATTCAATTGGGGGAGTTCGGATTACTTTGGGTATCCAAAAAGTCTGTCTTTTAATTTCTTTTAATTTTTCACCTGCTTTCCCTATAGCTACCCCCGGTTTCTTCGTTTCAATAATAACTTCTCCCAAGTTTTCATTGAACATGATCTTGGTAATATCAGCATCATCTGGGATTATTTTTTTTATTAATGCGACAGTCACATCATTATCTTTACGAATAGCAGGATCTGACCTTACAACTATGCGTTTTCTTAATTTTTTAACTAAATTTTTAACTTCAACATTATCATTCCCAATAAAACTCTCATTTTTAGAATATATTGAGATCTCAGGCCCTTCATATTGAACTTCGGTGATCTCAGCGGATTTAGGAATGCTTTCTTTAATTCCGTTACGTAGTTTCTCGAGTGAATCCATTTTTAAAAACTCAATAGAACATTATTAATTTCATAACAATAATTAGAATATATTTAAGATACTTCTATAAAAAGAAGAACGATAAAATAAAAATCAGAAAAAGTTAAAAAGTTTTCTAATGAAAATTTCTATTAAAGATTTGAGCATTATGATAACATCGCCCACTTCCAAAACAAAAGTTCTTTGCATAATAGGTAATCCTATTGAACATTCAATGAGTGTAACTATGCATAACGCATCTATCCAAAACCTTGGGCTTGATTATGTATATCTGGCATTTAAAGTGCTTTCAAATGATTTATCAAGTGCAATAAATGGTCTTAAAGCATTCAAGATCAAAGGAGCAAGCATTACAATTCCTCATAAGATTTCCGTAATGAAATATCTAGATAAGATTGAACCCATGGCCGAAAATATTGGTGCAATAAATACAATTAAAAATGAAAATGGGATACTTATTGGCCGAAATACAGATGGTGAAGGTTTTATAAAATCAATCAAAGAATCTGGTTATAATCTTAAGAATAAAAAAATTGTTCTTTTTGGAGCAGGTGGAGCAGCACGAGCTTGTGCATTTTATTTGGCAAAAGAAATAGATGAAATTACAATTATAAACAGATCTAATTCTAGTATGAAGGATTTAATATCAAAATTAAAATTAAATTATGATATTCCGATTAAGGGTTTTAATTTATCAAAATCTGAAGATATTAAAAATGAAATTGAGGGTTCGGATATGCTTGTAAATACAACCTCCATAGGAATGTACCCCAATGTAAACGAAAACCTTGTTAAACAATCATGGTTACATCCAAAATTATTTGTTGTTGATGTAATTTATTCACCTCTTCAAACAAAATTACTGCAAGAAGCATCATCAATCGGATGTAATGTACTATCTGGAGTAGATATGTTAGTAAACCAAGGAATACTTGCTTTTAAATGGTGGACAGGAGTTTCTCCAGATAAGAAATTAATGAAACAAGTAGTATTAGATGAATTAATATAGCTTGGGTAACATTAATTTAGGGGGGAAACAAAACGCTTCCAATTTGTGTCGCAATTCCAGTTTTTTCTATCTTAAAAGCCAGATGGAATGCTAAAATAGGTGTAAAAAGAAATGCACAATATATTGAATTCCGCTTGGACTATTATGAAAAAATCATGGAAATAAATTCATCTAAACTATCTAAACTTATCAAAACAGTTCCTGTTCCAGTGATATTAACTTTAAAGGAAGTTAAAGAAGAAAATCACCTGAAAATTCCAGAAAAGAAAAGAATTGAACTAATTATTAAATGTATTGAGGCAGGACCATCATTTATTGATATAGATACTCATTTTGAAGAAGACATTTTAAAGAGAATATATTCGATTGCAATGAAAAATGGTGTTGGAGCCATTTTCTCTTATCATGATTTTAATTCTACACCAAATGAGCAAGACATAATGAAATTGGTCTCAAATTTTCTTAAAAAATGCCCAAGCTTAAAAAATAGTGCTATGAATAAAAGTAGACCAAGATCTATACTCAAAATGGTGTTTTTCGCTCAATCCTTCCAAGATAATATCATAGTTTTAAATATATGCCAAAAATTAACCAAAAAAAAGATTAACTTTATTTGCTTCAATATGGGAAAAAAAGGTCTATTCTCTCGAATTTTTAGCATAACAAAAGGAGCATTACTTACCTATGCAAAACTTGAAGAAACTCCTGAAACAGGACCAGGACAAATACCAATAAATAGATTTTATTACTTATATAAAAAAGGAGAAAGCTCAGCTTCCAAAGAAATCGCTGGGCTTTAATAAATGAGGTTCATCGTCTTTCTTTTTCTTCTTCTTTTTCTTCTTCAGATGATCAGGAACAAAACCATAAATTTCATTACTAGTACCAATTACTTCAGCTTCTTCTTCCTCTTCTTTTTCATCCATCGACCCTCCACCGGATTTAATTGAAGATAATTTTATTCCTTTACCGGATATGCCACGTAATTCTCTCATTACATTTTCTAAATTCATAGATGTAATGGATTTTTCCATGGTCACCATAATATCTTTTAAGGATTTACTGGTGGCTCGAATGCCATCAGGATTTATACCTGTTAATAATGAATCCATTGATTCTTCAATCTTAGTGCTCAATGATTCTAAGCTCTTTTGAATGGTTATCCAATTTTTGTTCATATTTTCCTCTATTTTTTTAATAAATTCAATAATTTCTTTATTAAAATTTACATGTTCCTCGTATCTACTATCATCTTTTGCACGAATTGAAGACATGAGCATTACAAGCTGACGTATTTCACTTTTTAGATCTTCATTTGACATTTTTTACCCTCGTTTTTGTAAGAACCATTCCATAACTGTTGAGCAGAATGTTTCGTAAGGTTTCCTATTAAAATAATTGAATTCCCGCTTAATATTTATTTCTTTGACCTATAAAAAAAAAATTTGAATTATTAGTGAAACTTTATCAATATTTAAAAATCTTTGATGATAGGCTAAACATTTAATAAAGCTTTTATCTCAATTTTAATAAAGTAATTTTATTCAAACAATAATGATTTTAGGTGCACCAAAAAATGAAGGAAACTGAGATACTTAAGGTGGATTCTCGGGGAAGGATTGTTATCCCTCGTTCTATGCGGAAAGCATTAGGACTCAAAGAAAATTCACATATAATGCTGATTTCTGATTCAGAGGAAAACGAATTACGCATTATACCCTTACCTTTTTCCGAAGATCAAACTTTCATGCGGATTAAGATAATTATTGCAGACGAGCCAGGAGCTCTTAGTCAAATATCTAAGGTCTTTGGTGAACTTGGGCTTTCTCTTCTATATGGTCAGACTGTGGTTATAAAGAAAGGAAAAACTGCTGAATGGTCTGTTATAAGCCCAATACCAGATATGCCCGTTGATGATTTTGAGAGAATATTGGTAGAAAAAGGCAATGCTATAAAAGTGATTGTGGAAAAACCAATGCGAAGCAAAATTTAAAATGTAAGATGATTTGACATGCAGAAATTTTCACTAAATGGAATTTGGAATTTTGTAATTGATTCCAATAAGAATGGTATTGAACAAAATTATCATAAACAAGAAAATCAACCATATTTAGATGATAAAATCAAAGTAAATATTCCCCACTGCTGGAATACTGAACCTCAAGAGAAATTGGAAAACTATTCGGGAGTTGCATGGTATTTCAGAACCTTTCGAGTCCCATTTCACTTTATTGGGAATAAAATTTTCTTACATTTTGAACGGATAGGACATTTCGCAAATGTATATATTGATGGAAATGAAGTTGGAAAATTTAATGGGGCATTCATTCCATTTGAAATCGACATTACAGAATTTGATGATCGACAAGAACATTTTTTAGCAGTTAGAATTGATGCTTCGGAAGAATCCAGACGAGAGCCTCCAGTTCCAAATATTAAAGAGTATTTTGGGATATTTGGGGAAGTTTTTATACGAATCGAAGAGAAGATTGCACTAATTAACCATTTTATGGACACTAAACTCCATTTTAACTCAAATAACTCAGTTGAATATGCAGAATTAAGTTTCACCCTATATTTTAAAAATAGTGGCCAAGATGATTATTCTGGTACAATTACGCTTGAATTGTTGCAAGATTATGTATCAATAAATAAAATGGAAAGAGATATTGACATTTTAAAAAATAATAGTAGATTAATGAAAATTGTTATGATTTTTGAGAATCCCGAACTTTGGAGCCCAAAAATGCCAATTTTATACCATTTATCCATCAAGGTTGCAAATGTTCTCGGAACGGTAATAAGGGAAGAAAAAACTATTGGCATACGAGAGTTTGGACTTAAAGAAGATAAGATATCTTTAAATGGAAAATTATTCGAAATGCATGCTAGACCTTTTAACATTGATGTACCTGAATCGGGTTATGTCCTACCGGAAAATTACATATTCAGACAGATGCAAGAACTTAAAAATCAAAATATTAACACTATTTATCCAAACCAAGGAACTTTTTCACCTATTATTTTAAAACTCGCGTCCTATTTCGGATTAGTGATTTTGGCGAATCTCCCTATTGTAGATTTATCTTTAAGTGAAAAATCCTTTTTTTTTAATATTTACATTAATAGCATTAATCTGGAACCCTCTTTGGCGCTTTATACATGTAATAAAAATTTCACACCAAATGCTGAATTAAACAGAATTTTATTATCAATGGAGAAACTGTTTTTGGAAATAGATCCTACCCATTTATTTGTAAATTCACAAATTCCCTCAAAAATTCAATTTATAAGAAAT
>JAUWPK010000168.1 GCA_030611625.1 Promethearchaeum sp.
TTGGGGAATCGCCCGTGACTGTAGAAATATCATTTGTATTATTTAATATTTCTACTTTCCCACTTATAACTTGATCGGAAAATGTTTCTTAACGATTAGAGGCGTTTTAAGTCGGAGAGTTTATAACCTTGAAGACTGTTTTTTAATTCTAATGTTATATTAAACTACATGAGTGGTTATTTTATTTATATGAAGTTAAGCTTAATTTAAATTAACAATGCCAGCTACATCGAGAGATTCTTTTTCTGCAACTGATTTTTCTAATAAAATAAAGAAAAAGAAGCTGCAAAATTCTTATATTAAAAAAATCAAGGTTGATCTCAAAAAAAAGAAGAAAATATTAACTCCAATCTTCTTCTCTAAAGACCAACTCCTATCATTGAATCTCTCAAATCATGCGGAGCAAATATTTAAAAATATACAGGGAAAAGAACAATTTTTAAGAATTTTCCTAGAAGCTTTTAAAAGATCTAAGAATGTTGATTTAACTACCTTTTCTAGCCCGAATTTTAAAGCATTTTTTGAACCAAATCTGATTAACCCGGTCTCCCCATATACAATTTCTCAACTGCGAGGTTTAAAGATTGCTGCTGTTGATGGGGGTTTGGGTCTTCGGCAATATTTAGGTGTCCAAATTACTTTGATAAAGGTTACTGTAGTTCTTTACGATTTTGATTCATATGATGGGTCTCCTTCGATAAGAAACTTTCCTCCAATATATAACGATGAATATTATTCATTATTTTCTGATGATTTACCCATTTCAGAGAAGTTAGGTAGAACTTTGGCAGGATTACGGAGAACTTTGGCAGAAAATTCAATGTTATTAAATTTTTTACGCTCAGAATCAAACTTTCCAGATTTAGTATTACTCGATGGGAGCTTGCTTCCTCCCCCACCATTAATATATCAAAACATTCCTGACATACTAAATCAATTTTATAATGCGTGCATAAAAAGTTATGAAGAATTATATGAATTTTGTAACGAGCACAATATCGTTCTCATTGGTTCCGTGAAGGATAGCCGTTCATCAATGTTTATAAATTTATTTAATAGAGCTTTACCATATTTAATTGCTCATTATTCAAGTCTAAAAAGGTTACAAGAAATTCCTTATAGAAAACATTTAAAATATTTCACAGATTCTGAATTTCTATTTAAAATTATACCTCCAAAGAATAGGTCGACTGTATTTTGCATTGAATCGGATATTACAAGAAGACTTAATAGGAAAAAATCTTCCATTGAAAAAATTGGAGTATTTGGTTCTTATGTACAAATATCACCTTATGATATTCCCGTGAGATTTGAGTTTTTATCTAAAAATGATTCTAATTATGTTAGGAAGAGAATTAATTTAATTGCAAATATATTATTTCCTATCTCACAAATAAATCCTCAATGCACAATTCCTTTGCCACAAATAGAAGCACATATTAGAGCACATCTGCCAGATACAGAAATAGAATTAATAACAAATCAATTAGAATCTCAATTTAAGATAAAACATTTATCATCCCTTGATAATTCAGAAAGTACTGATTTTTCTTTACAATTTAAATCATATTATGGCACTTTTTTAACCAAACGTCATGAAAAACTCGATAAGATGTTTTGAAATCAATTATATGGGAAATTTCATTTTAAAACACGATCGGGAGTTTTATAGTGTTGCATTGAGATGGAAAATTTTCTTAACAATGATATGCGATCTCACTCTCGATCTCGAAAAATGTTATAAAATTTTTAATAGCGATCAGTACTTATTTAACATAATCGAACCAGTTAATCATATAAACAAAAATTTTTGAGAATAAGAATATCACAAAAATATAGGGTATATTATAAAAATGTCACCAGATTTCACTTTTAAGTTATTAATGCTCGGGGATGCTAGTGTAGGAAAAACCTCGTTGACACATAGATACATTACAGGTGTGTTCGTAGATTCCCCACGATTGACAATTGGCGTTGATTTTTTCTCAAAAAAAATTCGGTTAGAAAATAATAAATCAGTTAAGATTCAGATATGGGACTTTGGAGGAGAAGAACGCTTCAGATTTCTTTTACCCACTTATAGTAAAGGAAGTAATGCTGCATTTTTTCTATACGATATAACTTCTCATAAAACACTTGAAAGTTTATCAGTCTGGATTCAAATTATAAGGAAAAATGCAGGAAACATTCCTATTTTTCTGATAGGTAGTAAGAAAGATTTAGTAGATCATCGTCAAATTAGTTATGAAGAAGCCTCTCAAAAAGGTAATGAGTTTTTATTAACTCAGCATATAGAACTTTCAGCAAAAACAGGAGAAAATGTAGAAGAATCATTCCAATTATTAACCGAATTATTGTTGAAGAAATCTAAAGAAATTTCAGACATTCAAGAAAAAAATCCATAAAAAAACCCTTTTTCGCTAAATTCCAAAAAGCTAATAAAAAAGTGATAAAATTAAATTAACAAAAATTGATGATATAGATAAAAAAATAATAGAAATTCTACAAAAAAATCCGTCTATTACTCATTCGCAAATAGCTAAAAATCTAGAAAGATCCCAACCTGCCATAGGAGCAAGAATAAAGAAATTATCTGAAAAAGGGATCTTAGCTACTCAAATTGGAGTTGATTTTTCGAAAGATCTTGTTTCATCATCGTTAAATTTAGTTAAAATTGAAATGTCAATAACAAAACCCCAAATCGTATTTGATATGGTGAATTTTTGTCCATATATAATTAATGCAATAAAATTAAGTGGGGATTATAATATTATGATTTTTATGGCTTGTTCATCACTTAAAAGGTTGGATATAATTTTGGATAAGCATTTTCGAAATAAGGATTATGTTAGAAAAATAAAGATGGACTTAATTACTGATTTTGCTGCACCTTTTATACTTCCAGTTGATTTTACGATAGAAAATTTTGACAAACCTGATGAATTATGTGCAATTGAATCTTGTCCTTATTGTGAAAAAGCTGATTCAGAAAACATAAAAATAAAATCAACCAGCTAATCATTTTTTATTGTTTATTTGTGTTCTTTATTTTCTTTAAAATTTTTATCAGAAAATGTTATCGATTTTAAGTTTTTATACAATAAAACAATTGGAATATATCCCTAAGAAATAAATTAATTGGGTTTTTTATTAAGATCAGTAATATGGAAACAAAAAGTATGTTATTGTTTCCAATTAAAATTTTTAACAAATCAAAAAAGAAAGGAGAATGATGGTTCTTGCGCTACAATGAGATACTTAATATTGATGATACAGATAAAATGATAATTGAATTATTAGAAAAAAATCCAGAAATGACTCATTCTGCCATTTCCGAAAAAGTGAATAAGAGCCAACCTGCGGTAGGTGCACGAATAATAAAATTGAAACGTAAATTTCTCTTATCTGAGGTTATTGGCGCGGAATTCAATAAATTGGATGTAAAATTAGCCCGAATTGATTTATCCGTAAAAGATGTTGAAGCACTTTGGAATAAGTTTATTAAATGTCCATATATCGTAAATTGTTTCAAACTAACGGGAAAATTTAATATGTTAGTTGAAATTATTGCTCCAAATGTAACTACTATTGAAAAATTTATTGATGCTTGCTTAAGAAAGGACAAATCCATAGTTGATATCCGTGTTAATTATATTATTGATTCTCTGAGAAAATATGTGGTTCCCTTAAGTTTTGAAATTGAAAAGTACCAAGATAGCGGATGTGGTTACTTCTGCGGCGAAGGGCCGATAAGTTCCAAAGAATTAGAAATTCTACTAAATGGAAATTAAATTTTTAAGTATTTTTTACAATTTTTTTTTTTGAACCAAGTTTTATTTTATTTCATGATTTATATTAATTAATTAAAATGAAATGTATTTGGCGTTGCGAAAAATGTGGTTGGATATCCAAAGAAGAATCCGAATTACCACCTGAAAAATGTGAGATGTGTGAAGCTGGAATCAAATATTTTGAACCTGTGAATTATTATCCTCCGCGATATGAATAGTTGGTTGCTGTGACTATTTTAAGTAAAAAAGAAATCCCTGAATTTTTAAAAGAGAAAATTCTATTTATTAAAAACTTCTTTAAGGGAAGAAAGGTTCTCGTGGCATATTCAGGTGGAATTGATTCAACTTTAATTATGTTTTTGGCAAAAGAGTATGGAAAAGAAGTGAAAGGGGTTCTTATTCACTCTCCTTTAACTCCCACTCAAGAAATCAATCAAGCTCAGCAATTTTCAGATTTACTTAAAATTCCGTTTGTTATCCAAGGGTTAAATTCCCTTCTTACGTCTGAAATTCGCGAAAATTTACCAGATAGATGTTACCACTGTAAAAAAGGAATTTTAAAAATAATGAATGAAATAGCAAAAGAGGAAGGATATGATTTAATAATTGATGGAACAAATTACTCGGATCTTAAACTTACTAGGCCAGGTTTATTAGCTTTAAAAGAGAGTAATGTTAAGTCCCCCTTAGCAGAGGGTAAATTTACTAAATCCGATATTATTTCCTTAACTCAAATTCTATCCCTACCATCAAAAGATATTTCTTCTCAAGCATGCTTAGCCTCGAGAATTCCATTTAATATGGAAATTACTAAAGATTTACTAACCAAGATTGATGAGGCTGAAATGTTTCTCCGAAAAAAGATCAAAGACTACTCAATTCCTATTAGAGTTCGCGTCCATAAGCTTTTACCTTCTAATTATTTACTGGCGCGAATTGAATCTGATGCAAGTTTAATTGAATTAATAAAAAATAAAGGAATTAGAGAGGAAATTGATTCAAGTTTAAAGAAAATTGGTTTTACATTTGTAACAATAGATATATCTGGTTTCTCTAGCGGTTCGATGGATAAACTAATTCTATAATATTATAATAAAAAAGTATTAAAAAATTAACCTCAAACCCATTTGCAATGGGTGTCTGCAAATCATCTAAGTTTACAGATTTGCTTCATTCTTATGAGATTTTAGCCCTAACCTTGAACAATTACCAATCTTCTAAAGGATGACCATCCTGCGACATCAATTTTAGTTTTGCTGCCCCAGAGATGTTCTAATTCTTTTTGAAGATAAAGTGGGTATTGGAAGTCCTGCATAGTTTTTTGAGTAAAGGGATCTTTATCGGGAATTTGGCTGAGATCCGCAGGAACTACGCTGGTGACTCTCTCTACCCCACATCATCCTCGATATACTCTTTCAAATACGACCAAAACTGGATTTTCCAATTCTTGAAACTGTTCGATTATAAATGATTTCGCTTCTGTAGTTATTTTCAAGTTTATAACACCAAGGAAATAATTTTTTCATCATTTAAAAAGATTGGGCAAATAAATTTCACACTCATTGTTTAAATAGAAAAATTAATTCAATTTAAAACTGATTTGGAAACTGATGAATTCACACAAATTATAAGAGAAATTTTTTATTATAATCGAAATTAAACTTATATTGCCTTCAGAATTAAATGGTGATTATATGAATGATGAATTAAGTAAAAAACAAAAATTTGACTTTAATCAGCTCAAAAAAAAACTGAAGGAATATTATTTAGGAATTATTCTTATAGTTTTAGGTATATTTGAATTAATTTTAGGCATACTCTCATGGAATTTACCTATTCCAGTATTTTCAAGTTTCTATTTTGGTGAACTAATTGGGATTGTATTTATCTTTATTGGTTTTAAACGAATATTTGGAAAGAAGGAAAAAAAATAGATTTTTTCAAAATATTGTAACAAAAGAAATAATAATTTTTTATATTAAAAAAATAAAATAAATTAATATTAATTGATTCTTATGAAAAAAAATCTTTTTATTTTATCCGTCATGATTATTACCTTATTTATATGTACTAGTTTAATTGATTTAGAGCCATTTAATAATCCTTCCATTCAAATGCAAGAAAATCCTCGTTCTGCAAGTTCTTATAATCCGATAATAATAAATGGATCTATCGGTTACAACTGGAGTGATTATACCAATATTACAGGTAGTGGTTCAGTAGAACTCCCTTTTATTATAGAAGATTTTGAAATTGATTCTTTAGGTTCAGGTTCGGGCATTTTTATAAAAGATTCAGAATTTCATGTTATTGTTAGGAATTGTACAATAAATAATTCTGGATATTTAGATTATTATGATGCTGGAATTAGAATTGAAAATTGCTCAAATGTACAAATAGAAAGATGTAATATTCTTAATAATCATCTTGGAATTCAATTAGAAAAATCAAATAACTGTACGGTCTTCGGGAATACTATATCCGATAACATTCTATGTGGAATTTATACAAATAATTCATTTGATATGAGTATTTCAAATAATGAAATTAATGATGCTGGAAAGGGGATTTATCTTGATAATTCTGAGAATAATTCTATTTCAGAGAATTTAGTTGTTAGAAATCATGAAGGTGGAGTTTTTTTAGATGGATCGAATAATAATGATTTTTCTTTCAATATTATAAATAATAATTATGGAGAAGGATTTCTTTTAAACAACGCTCATAACAATTCTCTTACTAATAATGACATTTATAATAATGGAAAAGGAGTATACCTTCTAAATTCAGAAAATTCTACTATTTCTTATAATGAAATAGACAAGAATCATGAATGTGGTGTTTATTCAGACAATTCGGATATGAATCTTCTTTCAAACAATAAAATATTTGACAATTATCAACAAGGTATTTATCTGGATTATTCAGATCAAAATATTATTTCCAAAAATTACATAAAAAAAAATAGTAAAGATGGTATATTCTCAATAAATTCACTTAGCAGTTCAATTTCGGGAAATATTATAATGGAAAACAAAGGATTTGGAATTTTCTTAGATATTTCAACTAATGATACAACGATATGGGAAAATAATTTATTAAATAATTATTTGGACCAAGCATTTACAGCTTCAAGTTTAAATAATTGGGACAACGGAACTTATGGCAATTATTGGGGTGATTATACTTCAAAATATCCCGATGCAAGTATTGAGACCGTTTTTTGGAATACTTCTTATGGAATCGAGGAAGTGGGTTCTTTGGATCATTTTCCTCTTGCTAACCCAATACTTCCTGAGGCTCCAACTTTTATTACTGTAGATCAAACTCTCACATTTTCAGAAATCACAATCATGTGGAACCAACTAGGTTGCGCTGAATCATATGAATTATATCTCGATGGAGAAAATATTGCGAATACAACAGAAAATTCTCATAATATTGTTTTAGATCTCAACGGAATCTATGAATTAGATGTTACTGCTTTCAATTTATTTGGTGAGTCGCTTCCATCAATACCATTAACATTAATTATAGAGTTAATCCCAGAAATTCCTGTTCTTATCACCACAAATCAGACATCTAAGAATAAAAATATAACCATAATGTGGGAATCGGTGGAAAACGTAGAATCTTATAATATCTATGTAAATGGAACTCTAAATACTACATTAACTCAAAATTCAACAAATATAATCTTTAATTTAAATGCTGTTTACAATATAACTTTAACTGCTGTCAATGAATTCGGAGAATCTCAACCATCAGATCCAATTATTATTACAATCGATATTACTCCTGTTTATGGATTTATTTTATCAGCAATTGGTGGACTGGCATTACTCGGTGGGATAGCTGTAATGATATTAATGAAGAAAAAATAGAGAAATTTTTATTCTACTACGATTATCCGCATCTAGGTGTCGATGACCATCTGACTGAGTAATTCTCGGTCTTTTTTTCTCTTTCTACTCAATAAATCATACATAACACTCCAATAATACCACCACCTCCATC
>JAUWPK010000230.1 GCA_030611625.1 Promethearchaeum sp.
ATCCCGAAACGCAAATATGTTTTGGCCAAGAATAATTATCGAATAGTCCCACTTTTGATGGGGCAGTCGGATCGGAAATGTCAATAATCTCTATACGATCACCATAATATACTACGTAAGCGTACGATCCCGAAACATAAACGCTGTATATATTTCCTTCACCATTGTATTGCCCAATTTCTACAGGGGTGGTTGGTTCGGAAATATCAATTATTCTAAGTCCGCCACTTCCGTCTGCAACATAAGCTAAGGTTCCAACAAGCATAACATTTTTTGCATAACCCTTCAGAATACTTGCTGTTTTTGTAATATCCATTGAAATTGTTGACGATTTTGGTTTTATTAATGGAATATTTTTCACATTTTCCTTTTCACTTATTATTTGAAAACTCTCAGAAGTTAATTTAGGTTCCATGGAGCTATAAAGAGTAAATAAACCCGCGCTCAGCGTAAAGATTACGGAGAATAAAAGTATAATTTCTCTAATTTTTATAGTTTTATTGGTATTATTCATTTTTATCACATTTAAATTTTGAATTTTTTCACTAATAAAATTTTTTTTAATATTCAGGTAATGTCCAATTAACTAATTAATATTTTATAATTAATTTTATAGATTTAACACTTTTGTTTTTGAATGAAAGATAAAATTAACTGAAATAATGAGAACAATGAAAAATAGGAAATTTTGAGTAAATTGAATAAATTGAAAATTTAATATTATAATAAGGTTATTTTATAATAAGGTATGATAATTAGGTTACGTGTTAGAAATGGTTGATGAAACTCTGCAAAATTTGGCATTTGAACTGACCGACGAAGCCGAAAATTATTTAGATAATGGGAATTATTCGGAAGCTATTTTAAAATTCCAACAAGCACTAGATCTATTTCAAAAAGCTGGTTTAGATGCTATAAAATTTGAAAAAGCACGACAGATGATTTTAAAACGCCAGAAAAAGGCTATGGATCTTGATCAAGATAAAAAGAAAAGAGGCATCATTCAAAAAGAAGAAAGGTCTACACCAATAAAATCAGGTGGGAATCAAAATTTGGTTAATGAGGGTCTTGAACTTTTGGATAAAGCTGAAATTCTGTTAGATACGGGAAAATATATTGAAGCAGTGCAAAAATTCAATTCTGCATCAATAATATTAGCAAAAGCTGGATGGACCCAAGAACAATTAAAAAATATTCAAAATATAGTTAATACTATTTCAGAAATGCTTGGACAGCCTATGAGTGTTAAAAATCAGGAATCACAAAAACCCAAATCTTTGTTTGTACCTACTTTTATGAAAACTGATCAAGAAGATATAATTCAATCAAGAAAAAAACAACCACACCCTCAAGCTTCTAAAAATTATGTTCCTAGTTATTTGAAAGTTCAAGGGGATCAACCAGATTTCATCCCTAAACAAGAAAAACGACACATTCAAACAAAACCTGGTTATCAACCATCTTTTCTTAAATCAGGTCAAGATGATTATACTCCAAATGAAAAATCAAAAGGTCAAAATGGCAAGAAAAAATCTAAAGGAGCATATATTCCTACTTTCGCCAAACAAGAACTAGCATCCGCTGAATTCGATGGTAGAAGTGTTAAAAAGGCATTAAATCTCGTTCAAGAAGGAAAATCTGTTGATTTTGATGAAATTTCTGCTAAAATTAAAGATAATGAAAGCACTCCTATTTCTGCCCCAATTATTGATCAAAAAATATCTCCAAATACGCCTATGTTTATAATTATCGAAAAAAGAAAATCCGTTGAAAAAAAAACACAAAACATTGTGGATTTGTTTAAGAAGAAGCAAGATGAGCAAAATTCAAATCTACAATCGGTTTTTGATATTATCGATCAAATTCGCGATAATGAACAAGATCGTAATTTTAATCTAGCAATCGCTCAATTAAGTGAAGGAATAGAAAAAATAAAAAAAATCCCGAGTTGGACGGATCAAGCAACAGTTTTATATGCATGGTTGGTTGTTTTGAAGGAAAAGCAAAGCATTAATTTTGATCCAAGAGACGAAAATGCTAAATTTGATTTTGGAAAAATAAGAAGCGAATTCAATAAAATAATGGAAGATTCATTAACTCTTTCATCCAGTGAAGTTACAATCTCATTTAATGATCTAATTAACCAGGAATTAACCTCAAAACAGCTTTATAAAAGCAAAATTGAAAATTATACGGAAATCCAAGATATTATAATCCAACTTCTAAAAGAAGCTAAAATTTTAACTGATAAGGAGAATTACGTTGGCGCTATTACGAAATATAGCAAGGCATCATTACTTTTTAATAATCTTGAGTGGTATCAGCAGATTAAACAAATTAGGGAGATTATTGAAGAATTAGCTATAATACAAAAATTAAATGATCAGGTTTTAACAAAGGCACAAGGTAAATCTATTGAAGGGCTAGAAGCAGAACAAATCAAATCTGTTGTTGCAGAGGATTTTAAAATTCGACAGGAAAGGATTGAATTTTTGGAAGATCAGAAAGGTAAACAGCATTCTGCTCAAGATGAAGCATTTTCAATGATAAATAAAGCAGAAAAACTATTCCGTTCTCAAAATTATGATGATTCAATTGGATTATATAAAAAAGCTGTTAATTTACTCCTAACAGTTGGCTGGGAATCTCAAATACCGACTATCCACGATAGAATATCAGAAATTAGGCATGAAAGAGATAAGTTTATTCAACAAGTCCAGAAAGCCTATCAAGATGAAATTGATCGAAAAGAAGAAACCCGTAAGTTGCAAAATCAATTCCAACAATTAATCCAGGAAAAAATTGACAAAGGACCTTCGGATAAGGCTTTAGTTAAGGAAGAGCTACAGCAAGATTACGAAGTACATAAGCATAAAATGGAGAGCGTTCAGAAACAAATCACTTCATTATTGGAATCAGCTGATAATTATTCACATGTCCACCAATTTTCTCAAGCTTATGAAACAATTGCCGAGGCAAAGACTGTTATGCTCGAACACAATTGGAAAGATCAACTTTCCTTTTTAGAAGGTTTTTCTTCAAGAATCAAACAAGAGGAAGACAAATATAAGAAGAAACTCATAATAAAAAAAGAAATCGAAGAAAAAGTATCACTAAACCAATTAGAATTTGAAAATTTTCTATCAGAACAATCCCTGATCATCGAAAAAGAGCGCTCAGAAAAACAAGCAAAATTAATGGACTTCCAATCAAAGCAAAAAGAGCTGCACCAAATACAAGAAGAAGCTTTCAATCTCATGGAAGAAGCTGAAAAATCTATGGTTAAAAATGAATATGAAAAAGCAGACGAATTATATCAACGTGCAAATCAATTATTTTTAGAAATTGGATGGAACATAGATATCTCCTCTCAAATACAAAAAGTAAATAGAAATAAATCCAATTATTTGCGCCGTATTAAAGAAAAAGAAGATAGACGGCAATCGCAAATAGCAAACCAAAGAAGAATTGAAGAAAAGAAAGAAATGAAAAAAGCAGAAGTCGATAATGCATTTCAAGATGTAAAATCTATGCTAAGAGATATGAAAAATCCAAAAAAGAAAGATGAAGATATAGAAAAAGAAAGAAAAATTATAGAAATTTCATCCAAAAAAGAAGCTGAAGCCAAGGCAAAAGCTAAAAAGGAATTAAGCGATTTTAGAAAAATGATAAGAGATACTAGAAAGAAATAATTGCTAGATGTGATGTGCCTTGAACGATCAATTATTGCATGTAACAATTATTACTTCCACAGAGGATATTGCGTCCCAAACAATCCAGAGTAAATTATTTGAGCTTTTTCCTTTCAAATTACAGAAGGATATTGGTAAATGGAATAATCAAATTATTAAAAATGTATATAAATTTATCCCAAAAAATCCTATTGATCCTGATCTCCACTCTATTGAATTCTCTCTTATTGAGACCGATGTTTCTATGATCAGACTTGATGATTTTCTATCACCTGATGAAATGTTTGGAGATATCTTAATATATGCAAGCCGTCATCAATCTAAAAGTGAACGACCTGCATTACTATGCCATACTCCGGGAAATTTGAATAATGATAATTCTGCTGGAGGAAAACCATTCAAAATTGCAAAGGGGAGCGGATTACTCTCTTATTACTGTTTTCACCATTTGTTAAATTTGACTCAAAAAGAGGAAAATTATGAAGTTCCAGTAAATCATGAAGTTACTCATCATGGTCCTACTAATTTTAATCAACCAAGTGTTTTCATCGAACTGGGTAGCACAGATAAAGGTTGGAAAGATAAAACGGGTGCAAAAATCGTTGCACAATCCATTATAAATACGTGTTATGATTTAGCTCAAAAACATTATTCAGCAGGTAAATGGCTTAAGAAAGATGTTATTATAGGAATTGGCTTCGGCGGGGGGCATTATATGCCTAGTTTTTCCTCTTGTATCAAAAATAAGATTGGTTTTGCCCATACTGTTCCAAAATATAAATCTCTAGATCTAACTAAGGATATGGTTCAACAGATTATGGATCGCACTTTGGAAAAGATCGATTATTGGGTGATTGATTGGAAAGGGCTTAAATCTGCCGAAAGATTGCACGTACTTTCTATATTAGAACAATTCAGTTCCATCCCATTCAAAAAATCAAAAGAACTTAGAAGAACTTAGAAGAATTTAGAAGAATTTAGAAGAATTTAGAAAAGCACAAAAGAACTCAGAAAAGCTTAGAAAAACTTAGAAAAACTTAAAAATTTATATATCTATTTCGGATATTTGATATTTGAATATTTTTAAAAATTAGAAAATTTAGAAAATTTAGAAAATGAAGTGATTAAAAATGGTAAAATTTGATAAAAAAACACCCACTAAAGAAGAACTCGAAAAATTAGGCGTGAATGAGTGGGGAACATGGACTAAAGAAGTCAGTGAATTCCCATGGGAATACGACAGTAAAGAAATGTTCTATGTTCTTGAAGGTGAAGCTGAAATTGAATCCGAAGGAGAAAAAGTTTCATTCGGACCGGGAGATTTGGTTACATGTTATCCCGGAGTAAAATGCACTTGGAAAGTTAAAAAACCAATTAAAAAACATTACAGATTTGGAGATTAATTCTTTTTTTCTTCTTTTCTTCTTTTTCATCATTTATTCCGTTTAAAGTTTTCTTGTAATTTACAGCATATCTAAACAATTAGAGTGAATACCTCTTAAAAATTAAACATGAATAAAGTAAATAAAGCTGCTCCTCAAATTAATGATAGACAACAGCAACAACAAAAAACTAGAACAACAATCAATATCGTGTTTGAATCTTCCATGTGTATTCTTTTTTTTTTTATATAATAACCTTTTTATCTAAATTGTTAATTTTTGAGGAGAAAATTTTTTTTGTAAAAAGAAGAAAAAAGAAGATATCTTCAAATATTGAGATAATTAATGTTTAATATTTGATTAAAAATAAGGATCTGGCCGTTTTAATACTATTAAGCTATCGAAAATATGGAAAATATGGAACCAGAATTCATAGAAAAATAGAATATATTCAGATTATATCTTTCATGAATTGATAACACTTCTGAAGAAAGGAAAAATATCTCTAAACATAATTCAAAAAAACGAAGATAAAATCTTAAAATCAAAACTCTGGATAAAGGGGCCTATTTCTGAGACAAATTTTCAAAAATCTTGGAGAATGATAAAAAAATTTAAAGATAAGTCCTCTAGTTTTACGGATGTTAGCTCATTTGTCATAATGAAAGAATTAAACATAAAATATTTCCTTTCTGATGATGAACGTTTTTTTTAGAATCCTGAAATTAGTCCTTGGGTAATATATTAATTTAATTTTACTCAAATTTTGGATTGGGTGATTAATACTTCACTTTTTTAAACATACAAGTAATATTAGAATTGAAATAAAAATCTTGCTGTTCTCACTCAATTTAAAAATCAAAATTTAAGAACTTGAAATCATAGGAAAAATATAATCCTTTTAAGAAAAAAAAATATATAGATATTAAACCTCCAAAAAAGCTAAAAATTATACAATTTCCCTTTTTTCATAGGTGAAAAAGGAAAACATTTAAATATTCATCTATCTAAAAATTACTTGAGCTCGGATGACATCAACTATCCTTCTTTTGGAAAGTCCTCCCTCTAGGCTCGTTTGAGCCAATATTTTGTTTTGTTTGTTGAGCGAAAAAATTCGCTCGTAAGATGCTTCCGGTGCTCTTTATTTTTATTCTCCAAATTTAT
>JAUWPK010000058.1 GCA_030611625.1 Promethearchaeum sp.
TTAATAGCCGAGCATTAATATGATCGGGATTAATTTGTCCGATATCGGCTCCCACCGATGGATTCCCTTGAAGATTACTCATATAATTTTTAGGAAGAAAGCTTAGCTTTTAAATTAATCCCCTCTTTTGTCGATAGACTAAAGTAGTAAAAATAGTATCGTTTGGATGAAATGAATCAAAGAAATCGTTGAAGGATTTCAATTCAACCCTCTGGAAACGGCGACAAAAACGAATTACATTGATAATGATTTATAAAAATAAATAATAAATAGTTCAAAAAATATTGAACTATTAATGTTATCAAAGAATATTGCAAATTTTTTTTCAGCTTTAAGTGATGAAACTAGAATAAAAATCGTTGCTCTCCTATTTGAGCAAGACCTTAACGTTAATCAAATCAGAATTAAAATAGGAAATATTAAACTTCCCCTACTTTCATACCAATTAAAAATATTGCAAGAACAAGATATAATTCGATACAAAAAGATAGGTCGAAAGAAGTTATTCCATCTTTCTGATGAACATGTGTCCCACATATTAAATGATGTCATTGTTCATTTATCTCCTGAAGGCCCTTGTAACGGGGAATTAAATTGTTCTGATGATTCAAACTTACATATGGTGATCGAATGAGCAAGAACAAGAAAGAAAGTATTTTAGATTTGCAAATTTTACCTACAGAATTATTAGAGCTAGAAGAAGCCCCTGAAACTCATACATGTGGTTGCGGTGATTGCTCTGATCTTACCGTTAATGTCGAAGAAGAGAAATTTAGATGGTTCAATCAAACAATTCCTTATTTCATTTCAATTTTTCTTTCGATAATTGCAGCAATCATAGGGTTAAATGAAACCAATCAAAAATTTCTATCTAATATTTATTTCTATATTTTTATACTGGCCAGTTATGGTTTTTCTTCTTATAATGTAATAATTGGGTTCTTAAAGAATTTAAGCCCAAAAACAATTTTAGACGAACGATTTTTGATGATAGTTGCAACAATTGGAGCGCTTATTATTGGTGAATACTTTGAAGCAATAGGTGTCATGTTATTCTATAATATTGGTGCTCTATTGGAGAAATTTTCGGTTTTTAAATCCAAGAGATCTATTAAGAAACTTTTAGAGAATCAACCAAAATATGCAAATTTTAAAAGCCCTGATGGATCTATAATTAGAATTGACCCAGAGGATGTTAAAATTGGAGATTTGGTTGTTGTTAAACCCGGAGAAAAAGTTCCTGTAGATGGAAAAATGGTTTCAGAAAATTCGATTTTTAATACATCAGCTCTAACAGGAGAATCTTTGCCACGTAAAATTAATAAAAATGAGAAAGTATTGGCAGGGATGATAAATTTAACGAATCTATGTGAGATTTATGTCTTAAAAACATTTGAAAATTCAGCCATAGCCCGAATACTTTATCTGGTTCAGCATACTGATAATAATAAATCGAAAACAGAAAAAATATCAAATACATTTGCGAAATATTACACTCCCGTGATTTTAGTTTCTGCTATTTTTCTTGCTATAATTCCGCCCTTATTAATACCTGGTTCAAATTTTTCAACTTGGATATATAGAGCAATGGTATTTTTAGTTATTTCATGTCCATGTGCATTAGTATTATCTATTCCTTTAACTTATTTCATTGGAATTGGTGAATCTGCGCGTAATGGAATAATTGTGAAAGGTACAAAGAATTTAGAAACGTTGGCTAAGGTAAACACGGTTGTCTTTGATAAAACAGGAACGATAACCAAAGGAAATTTTAGTGTTTCCGAAATAATTGCGTTAAACGGGTATTCTGAAACTCATTTATTAGAAATGGTAGCTTCTATTGAAAGATATTCCACACATCCAATTGCATTATCAATTATTGAAGCTTACAAACAAAAAGGTTTAGAAGATTCAAATAAATCAGTAAAAAATTTTAAAGAAATTTCTGCGTTAGGAATTAGTGCAGAAATTGATGGATTAAATATTATTATTGGAAATGATAAAATCCTTCATGAATTCAAAATCTCGCATCATCATGAATATTGTTCGATTTCTGGAACTGTGATACATATTGCTTTAGATCAAACATATATTGGTTATATTTTGATATCAGATGAAATTCGAGAAGAGGCTAAAGAATCAATCACAAATCTACGCAAATTAGGGATTAATAATTTCATGATTTTATCTGGTGATGAGAAATCAATTGTAGTAAATATAGCTCAAGAGCTAGGAATTAATGATTATTTCTACAGTTTAATGCCTGAAGATAAAGTATCTAAGCTTGAAGATATTAAAACGCAATCTAATATTGTTGCTTTTATTGGGGATGGAATTAATGATGCTCCGATAATAGCCCATTCAGATGTTGGTATTGCACTTGCGGGAATTGGTTCTGATATTGCTATTGAAACGGCTGATGTAGTTATTAACTCAACTAATCTACTTAAGGTAGGAAAATTGATACAAATAGCTAGGAAAACGCGCAGGATTATTCAAGAAAATTTTCTTATTATTTTGATAATTAAGGTTCTTTTCTTAACATTAGGAGCAATTGGAATAGCATCAATGTGGGGCGCTGTGTTCGCAGATGTAGGAGTGACAATCTTGACAGTTATTAATGCCCAAAGAGTAGCCGAATATAAACCTAAGATAAAAAGACTTCAGTTAAAGCCTCATTAAAACCAGGAAAGTTTTGATGTGAAAAAATTTCGTTTCTCTGTGCATACCCTTGCATTTGGTCCCAAATCTCTTTTTTAATTATTTTATTTGAAAATTCATTCACTTTATGTGTTGCAGAATAAGTTTGTCCCTTATAAATATAGCAAATCAACAATGGAGAAATTGATTTTATAAGAATAAAATATTCTCCAAATTTAGCACGATCAAAAGATTCTGAGAATAATTGTCCACTAAATAAACGAAAAGCAGATATTAATGACCCAATTAATTGATCATCTACAACCCAATCAGGTATAAACGCTTTTGAAAATAGCACAGAACCGTTTTCTTTTAAAATATTTAATGCAATCGGGATTTCATTTTTTATCTGAATATCTTTTGATTCACCTTGTCTAAGAAGCCTCTCCATTTGAGGATTAATCATTGCTAAATTGAGTTTTTCAGAGAAAGGTAATTTGGATTTATCCAAAGTGGTCCAAACTTGATATTTTCCAAGTAAATGATCATGTTCCTCAGAAATAGTCATAGCCAAGCGATTTAGCCCTTTCGAGTCTGCTAAATTTTGAGCTTTTGTTAATAAAGTTCTAGCTTTTTGAAGATCTAGTTGAATTAGTGAAAATTTTGCTTGGATTAAATATACTTCAGCTAAAAGATGAAAAGAATTATGGGTTTTTGCAATTAGAAATAATTTTTGGAGGATTTCATTAATATCGTTTAAAATTTCTTCATCATCATTGCTTTTCAATTCGTAGATATATAAGTCACATAAGTTTATCATAGCAATTACTGTAAGTTCAAATTTTATCACATCGGAATTAATTATTCGCTTCAAAATTTCTTGAGCTTCATATATTTTTTTAGCTCTTGGCTTTATCTTGAACATAAGAGCATTTGCAGTTTCATATATAGCGTGTATACGCTTATTATTTACTTCCAACTCAGTAATTTTCTTCATTTCATCTAAAAATTTTTGACACTCTGACAAAATTTTTTGATCTAGTGATATTGTAAATAAATAGAACAAAGTATCCATTATTTCCAGATTATTTCCAATTTCTTTATCCAATTCCAAGCTTTGATTTAAATAATGAATAGCTTCATTCAAATTTCCTTTTTGCCAATTAATCACACCAAGGTTTCCCAATTGGATTCGAATACTTCTTTGCGTTTTATATTTTTTACTCAAATCTATACTACGCTTCATATAATCAAGAGCCAAATCCAACTTTCCTTGAAGTTTATAAGTCCAACCGATATTATTCAATACTTTGGAAATCTTAATTATATCTTTTAATTTTTTAAATATTTCGAGTGAATTTTGGAGTATCTCTAATCCTTTAATTAAATCTCCAGATTCACTGAGAAGTGTTCCATGTAAATATTTAATATGGGCTAATAGATCTTGATCTCCAATTTTATTAAACATTTTTAAAGATTCGCTTATACATTCTAAAGCTTTTTTTAAATCTCCACTTTTCCATAAAACTGAACTTTTAATATTATATAATTCTATTTTTTTTCGGATAATTTCATTGGGTTTTAATGCTTCTGTATATTTCAATTTATTTTCGATAATCTCTATGATTTCAAAAGCTTACTCCATATTACCTTTACGAGATTGAATTTCAGCTAAATTCAAGGAACTCTCAATTATTAAATTCAAATCATTTAGTTTAACACTTTTTTGGTTAACATCTTTGAAGATTTCTATTCCTTCTTCAAATTTTTCTAAATATTTCAATGTTAAACCTTTATAGAATTCTAGTTTTATAGAGAGTAAGGGATTTTTTTTATATTTGATTAAATAATTATCGATTTCTAAAAGTGTCTGTTTAAGGTTTCCTCTTCTTAGCTTTTCGTCTAGCTTAGCAAAATCGATCATATACCTGACACCACTTCATTTTTTAGAAATTTTAAAATTCAAAATATTTGTTTTATATTTATCTTAAATTTCTTGAAATTGATAAAAATTTTGATTTTAGAATATAATTATGATTAAATTCCAGATTAAAAATAAACTCATTAATTTTTTATCAAAATATTGTATGATTAGAATCTAAGATAAAAAAACTTCAGTTAAAACCTCATTGAAAGCACGAAAGGAAGAATAAGAAAATACTTCGCTAAGTTTAAGATACTGGAGTAATGTATCCCAAATCTCTGAATTTTCTTTTATTTTTTGTAAAAACATATCCAATTTCTTAATTGCATGATATGATTGTCCTTTAAATATGTAACAGAGAAGGAACGGTGATTCTGCTCGCATTAAGATATAATATTTTCCGAATTTTGCCCTGTCAAAACTTTCCGAAAAAATCTCACCACTAAATGAGTGAAAAGCAGAGATTAAAGCACCAATAAGATTATCATCTACAATCCATTCCGGAGCAAACGATTTTGAGAATAAAACGATTCCATTTTCATTTAAAATATTTAAGCCCATAGGTATTTCATTTTTTAATTGAATATCGTTTGATTCACCTTGTCTAAGGAGCCTCTCCATATGGGTATCTATTTCTGCTAATTTAATACGCCTAGATATTGATAATTTCTCATCATGGGTCATCGAAAGTATATTATCATGGATTATTGATATATTCATGGCCAATTGAGTTAATCCTTTTGAATCAGCAAGATTTTGAGATTTTGTGAGAAGTATTCTTGCATTTTTCAGATCAAGTTGAACTAAAGCAAATTTAGCTTGAATTAAATATATTTCTGCCCAAAGATGATAAGAATTGTGTTTTTTTGCAATCAAAAGCAATTTTTGGAGAATTTTGTTAATTTCATCTAAAATTTCCTCATCATCACTATTATTTAATTCGTACAAATATAAATCGCATAGATTTAACATCGCAATTACAGTAATTTCAAATTTTGCCACTTCAGAATCAATAAGTTGCTTCAAAATCTCTTGAGCTTCATATATATTTTTAGATCTAGGTTTACTTTTAAGAAAAAGTGCATAAGCTACTCGATAAATCGCATCTAATCGTTTATTATCTTCCTCACTTTCATAAAGTTGCTTTAATTCTTCTAAATATTTTTGAGATTGAGATAAATCCTTCTGATCTAATGAAATAGTAAAAAGGTAAAAGAGACAATCTGCAATTTCTGATTTATTGCCAATAATTCTTTCATATTTTAGGCTTTCGTTTAAATAAGATATTGCTTCATTCAGATTTCCCTTTTGCCAGTTTATTACTCCAATATTTGCCAATTGAATTCTTATACTTTGCTTTGTTGCTATCTTTTTTTTAATTTCTACACTCTCTACTAAATACTTGAGAGCCAAATCTAATTTCCCTTGAATTTTATAAGTCCACCCGATATTATTCAAAACATGTGAAGCGTTAATCAAATCCTCATTTTTTATTAGAATTTTCAAGGATTGATTCATTATCTTGATTCCTTTATCTAAATTACCTTTTTCACTTTGAAATGTACCCGCTAAAAAGAAACTTCTTCCAATTTCTTTATTTTCCCCAACTTCATTTCTAAACTCTAATGCTTGAGAAATAATTTCTATAGATTTCTCCAAATTTCCATTTCTCCAAAAAATAGAGCTTTTTATGTTATAAATTTCAATTTGTTTCAATTTTTTTTCGATTGTTGTGCACTTTTCACAATCTTCTAATTCTTCTTCAATTTTTTCTAATATTTCTAAAGATGAATTCAATTCACCCTTATATGAATAAATATCAGCCATTAATATCGAACAATCAATATATAATACAGTATTCTTAAATTCAAGGCATTTTTGAGACATATTTTTTAATATATCGAGTCCTTCTTCATAATTATCTAAGAATTTTAACGCTTTCGCTTTGAAATATTGTAATTTATAGTTATACTCAGTATCTTCTTGATGATTTAATATTTCATTATCAATTTCCATAAGAATCTGCTTTAAATTGCATTTCCTAATTCTATCATCAAGATCTTTAAAATCTATCATTGAAATTCACTTTTAATTTGAAATATAATAACTGTAAATCTGTGGTTATCGTTTGTTAGTAAATAATACTTAATAAAAGAAATAGATAAAACTTTACCTTATCTGTAAAAATGATGAATAAAAAAAAATGATAAAAAAATGTGATTAAAATGATTTTTATTCAAACTTCAAACCGCAATATTCACAAAATCCATGCCCAGGAGAATTTACTTCACCACACCTTGGACAAAATTTTCTCTCAGATTGTGTAGCATTATCTTTTCTTTCTAATACTACTTCTCTTCTTTCTTCTTGTGAATAAGAAGCATTTTCTTGTGTGTTGAAATTCACGTTTTCTCTGCTTCTAGCTTGATGTTCATGATATCTAGTTCTCAAATTTTCTCTGTGTCTAGTAATACTATCTATAATTACAAATGAAACAAGCATAATTGGCACAACTGGCCACCAAAACCAATTTACATGACCATTACTAAAAATATCTACGAATACTAGAAAGAAACAAACAACGGCAGGGTACCAAAGTGTGTGTAACCTTGGTACCATTTGACCCGACTCAATTCTCTTGATTCTCTTATATGCAACAAAGTGTTCTCCGAGACCAATACCCATTGCAGCAACTGGCCAAGCAAACCATGGATAATTAACTCTAGTAATTACGTTTAGGAGGAAAAGATAAACGCTTACAGTTAAAATAACCGCAAAATGAATATAAAATCCACGATCAGATTTATAGGGATATCTTGAAATAACATAATTAACAGAAGTATGGATAGATATTCCAATACCCCAAGATAAAAGCGGATATAAGAACCAAAAATTACCACCACTAAATCCTGTTAAAAGATTAATCAACATAAGGAGACCATTTACTGCTAGATAAGATATCCAGTGTGCTTTTACACCTCTATTGGCAGATACTGGATTATAATTTGAAGTATTCGCATGGTATTTAGAATAATGCGAATCGTTTTTCGAATATTTTTGATTTTCAGACATTTAATTCAACTCAATTTTAACTATAATATCTTAACATATAACATCTATTTTAATAGATATCGAGTCCAATTTTTAGCAAAAAATGCAAAATTATTTTGAAATTATGGTAAAAAAAATAAATAATTATATGGTGGGTCCCCTCATGTTAATTTATTCAGCCGGGATAGCTTTAGTTATATCTTCTGTATGTTTTGGAACTCAACTAATACAGATAGATGCCGAACCAATCATAGATGTCAATTTATTGATGTATTTGCATCTTTTTCTATTTATCTTTGGATGCGTTCTTATTTTATTAGGTACTTACGAATCAATTAGAATGATTAACCGATTTAAAAAAATTTTAGATAACCCAAATCTAACTGAGATATTTGAAAGGAGGCCTCCTTCAACAGTCTCAGGTAGAATGGGAGGAGGGTTGCAAATAATTAGACCAATGATGCCCGAATCACGTCCCGATGAAATAAAGCAAGTTTCAATATCGTCATCGAAAAAGAAAGTTTCCACTAATTCAAAGAACGAAACCTCATCCAGAACCACAAAAGTTTCACACCCTGCGCAAAATATTAAAACATCTAAAAAAACCGATGATTCAGATACTTCGATAAGTTTGAATCTTGAAGATGCACTCCAAATAATTGTTGACCGCTATAACACTGAAAAAGTAAGAAAATCTTTTAAAAATTGGAATCATACTTTGATGATGAGCTTTCCAGATTTGGGAAAATCATATCTCTATAGGATATCCGGAATTGAGGGACTGGAATTCTCGGAGGGAATTGATGAAAATGCAGCTGTACAAGTGAAAATGGATTCAATAGTCTATAGAAAAATGATGAATAAACAAATTAATCCAATAAAAGCATATTCTAGTGGAGCACTAGAAGTAAAAGGAGAAATGAAAAATATGCTTAAGTTAAGGAAATTGATGTTCTAATGAAAGCGTTTGTTACTGCAGAATTTTCACGAGAATCTCTTCAAAATTTGAAAGATTTATTACAAGATGATGTTGTATATGAGAGCTGGCGTGAAACTCGAAATCTTTATTTTGATGAGGATAATCTTATCAAACGGATTAAAGAAATCGGAGCAGAAATATTGATATGCGAGGGTGATAATGTTAAGAAGAAAGTGATCGAAGAGACCAATTTAAAGATCATAGGATCCACAAGAGGAGATCCCAACAATATCGATGTTGAAAGTGCTACGAAAAGAGAAATCCCGATTTTATTTGCTCCAGATCGAAATACAATATCTGTGGCAGAACTAACGGTCAGTTTAATCCTTTCTTTGGCGCGCAATCTGCATTCTGTAGAACGAATTTTACATTCTGAAAAATTTGAAGTTAATGAATTCGCTGATTATGTGAAATATTATAATTTATTCAAAGGTAATGAGTTGAGCGGAAAAATTGTTGGAATAATTGGATTAGGACGAATTGGATTTGAAGTTGCTAAACGACTTCTTGCGTTTAATGTGAAATTTCTTATATTTGATCCTTACGTAATCCCCGCACGGTTAAATGCGATTAATGGACAGAGCGTAGATTTAGATATTTTAATGGCTCAATCAGACATAATATCTTTGCATTGCCCTCCCACAGATGAAACAGATGATCTAATCGGAGCAGAACAGATTGCTCTTATGAAAAAAAATGCTATTTTTATAAATCTCGCACGCGCGTCAGTTATTGATGAATATGCATTGCTGGATGCTTTGAAAGAAAAGAAAATAGCAGGGGCCGCTCTTGATGTATTTTCAAGCGAACCAGTCGATCAAGATAATGAATTTTTAGAACTCGATAATGTTATTGTTACACCTCATATTGGAGGAGATACATATGATACAAACCACCGCCACGCAATGATGATGATTGATGGAATTTCACGAATCCTTCACCATCAAATTCCAAAAAATATAATAAATCCAGAAGTTCTCTCTGGTTATAATCAAGTAGAAGATAAAGGAGACGACCAGAGAGAATATTCTGAAATTCCGATAACATTACAAATGTATTCCCAACAAATTCAAGAAATTATTGATGTTTGTAAAAAAATGATCGAGAAAGAATATATTGTTGGATCTGCTGGCAATGTTTCCATGCGAATAAAACTACCAACTGGGGAAGAAGCTTTTTTGGTCACTCCAAGCAATGTTGAATATGGAAATATGGTGATCGATGATATTGTTATGGTTGATGCTAATGGGGATACTATTGTAGGAACCCGGAACCCTACATCAGAGCGTCGAATGCATTTGGCAATTTTTCGAGAAAGGGAGGATATTGATGCAATTATTCATTCTCATGCACCTTATTCTACAGCACTCTCCATTGCTCGGATGCCTATTGGCCCAATTGTTGATGAGGTAATCCCGTTCATTGGCGGATGTGAAGTAGCTGAATACGGGATGGCAGGATCTGACGAATTAGCAAATAATGTAGTCAAAGCCCTTGGGAAAAACCTTGCGGTATTTATGGCAAATCATGGAAATGTTTGCTGTGGTCGTTCAATATCTCAAGCATGGACAGTATGTAGACAAGTTGAAATGGCAGCAAAGATTCAGCATAAAGCTTCGCTACTAGGAACAATTTATGCATTACCAGAAGAAGCAGAAGAAGCAGAAAAAGAAATATATGATATCATGCGTGATTTGAACTTTTAGATCTCCAATTTTTATATTTCAACCTTAATTTTTTACCCATCTCTTCTCTGGGTTGAATCTCCTCAGTAATTTCTAATGTTTCTATTCTAATTTCGAGATCTTCAGCGGAATTTATCTTTCCTTCAGCAATATCACATAACAACAACAACCCTATAGTAGTTGCTTCTGGTGATTTCAAAATTCGGATAGGAGATGAAAGTAAGTCAGCAAAGCGTTGGCATAAAGTTTTACTTCGGGTAACCCCACCAAGAATTGCATAATTAAATTTAGAAAGATTTGAAAACTGGCAAGCAAACTCAATATTTCCCATAACAGCAAATAATATGTTATCAAAAATAGCCCCAATAAAAGAATTTTGATCTAAAGATATTTCATCAACACCTCCGGGAGAAGGAAATTTGAAAATACCTGCGCCCATTTCCGTTTTAGTAGAACCCAGAATAGATGGCCCCAATGAAGCATAAACAGTGAGATCAATTACTGAATCAATGGGTTGCTTCTGTTCAATGGTATCTAGCGCTTTATATTTTTCATTTAATAATTCAAATTTTTCTTTTTCCGAGAGTATCGAAGCACCCTCAGATCCAAATAAGTTCGCAGCCCATTTCACAATTTGTCCAGTGATGCCTGTATTCGTTTCAATAATATAACAATCACAAACATTTTTGCAAGAAATCAATGTTGACCATGCCCGTTGTTGTGGATCAATAATAAACTTATCGCAAACTGCTTGTACAGGTGTAGTACTTCCTAAAACAACTCCAATAGATCCAGGAGTTATACAATTTGTAGCAAAAAGTGCTGCTTGAGTGTCTGGAAGCCCAGCCACAAGCTTAGTTTGAGAGGATAAACCTAATTTTTCTTGAATTTCATGTGAAACATTTCCAATTATTTCACCAGATTGCACAGGAATTGGAAA
Source organism: Promethearchaeum sp. (assembly GCA_030611625.1). Classification (GTDB taxonomy): domain Archaea; phylum Asgardarchaeota; class Lokiarchaeia; order Sigyniarchaeales; family Promethearchaeaceae; genus Promethearchaeum. The sequence goes on from JAUWPK010000058.1 coordinate 11,220, forward strand.
GAAATAATCAGGTAAATTGAATATTTTATACCACTCATCAAGCCAGTGTTTATTTTTTATGTCAAAAAAGCAAGATTCTACAGCACTAGTATAATTTGTATGAACTTCACCACCAAATTTTACTAATATCCAGCTACCCAAAGGGAGATATTGATAAATTTTTTTATCACTTTGTAAATAATCGGGATTTTCAAGAAGCCATGCATATCGTGCTGCAGGAAATAAAAGAGAGGGAAAATGACCTGTTGCGTCATAAAAAGAACAGTTGGTCATTTCTTCGAATTTGTTTTCAATTTCTTCAGCCAAATCAATTCCACGCACATCAAAACTTGATCCAATGTATAATGCATTATTATTTTCATCAGTAAAGACGCAACTTGGCCTTATTGATGATGCACTGATGTATTGGATATCTTCTGGATTAATCCCAGAATTTTTAATTGTTTTCTCTGAAAGAGCAATTAGCTGATTCCAATATAATTTATGATTCAAAGTTCGACCAAAGCCATCTTCTGATATAATTACCTCGGGAACGAAGGATTCCATGCTTACAATATTACAATCTTCATCAGCAATTGCACATTTAATTCTTTTGTTTCCGCAATCAAAAACCATTCGATATATCATTGAATTCATTTTACTTTTTTGATTTTAAAAGTTTTTATATTATTTTTAAGCAGTTTAAAAATTTAATCAAAGCAAAATAATAAAAGGAAAAATAAATAAACAGTCTTCAAGGTTATAAACTCTCCGACTTAAAACGCCTCTAATCGTTAAGAAACATTTTCCGATCAAGTTATAAGTGGGAAAGTAGAAATATTAAATAATACAAATGATATTTCTACAGTCACGGGCGATTCCCCAA
>JAUWPK010000148.1 GCA_030611625.1 Promethearchaeum sp.
TTATTTAAATTTATTTTTTTTTTTTTTTTTTTTCAATCTTTCTTTATTACTATTTTTTATTTTATTTTATTGAAAACACAGAATTTTGGGTTTTCAGAAAATAATGCTAAAAATCGGTCTAAATAATTTTTAGATACCAGTCTTCATATCATCAAAATAACACTAAAATTGTGAAACATTATGAGTGAAAATCAAGAAAATAAAAAAAAATCAAGCAGTGGAATTCCAACTATAATTAAAATCCTTGGAATCATTGGTATCTTTGTTTTTTGGTACATGGTCTTTTATGGTCCAATGCTGGGTAATCTCGCTCCCCGAACTCAATTAGGGAATTATGATATAAAAGTCTCTGAACACGTAAATATTTCAGAAATTGCACTAGATGTTCAAGCCGATGTTGGAAGTTATGACATTAAGTTACTTCCAACAGGATCAGAAAAACTTTTAGATGCGGATTGGGATGTAAATTATTATATAAGAGAAAATTCTGAACAAGATATTGAAATTAGTATATCTAATACAACAACTAACAACACCCTTTCTATATTTGTGTTTGTCAACTATCCGAGTAATGAAATGATTAATATTGGTGATTGGAACTTCACACTTTATTTAAATCCGGATTATGCAGTATATGGATTAAATGCATATGTAGCCGCAGGATCTTTAGAGATAGAAGCAAATAACATTACTTATAATGAATTCTCAGTTATTACAAATGCGGGAGAAATTGATATTAACTTAGATTCGAGCGAGATTCAGAGTGATTTCATTGTTGAATCAAATGCAGGAGAAATCGACATTAATTTAAATAATGTAATTATAGATGGTGATTTTTCAACATTAAATAATGCAGGTGCGATTAATTTAGTTATTACTGATATTAAATTTACACATGCGACAACCATTGACATTTCCTCAGATGCTGGTAAGATTATTCTTTCGTGGGAACAAACTTTCTTGTTAGGAGAAGATGTGATAATAAATGTTGATAATAATGTGGGAGAAATTGACATCGATCTCCTTGTTACGGATTTACTTTTGAAATATCAGGTTGGTTTAGATGCTGATGTTGGATCAACAGATTTTAACCATGAAGAATGGGATGTAGTTGGTGGATATTATCAATCATCCGGATTTGCAAGTTCTTCAGCAGACCTAATGCAGATTAATGCCAACACAGATGTTGGATCATTAAATATAAATATCGATCTCCTATCTTAATAGATATTTGATATTTGTCTTTTTTTTATTTTTTCTATTCATTTCTAATTTAGTAAATCTTATAAGAACTTTACCAATTGAAGAAATTCAATACTTTAAATGGATCTCTGGAGCGAACTCCGAAGAGCTAAATTTACTTCAAGATTGGTTTCCTCGCAAAGATCCTTTTATGATTGAACCATTGTAAAAATAATAAAGAGATTTACTGACTTCTCTTTTTTCTTTTAACAATTTTTTTAATCAATTTTAAATATTTATCTAATTTCAAAAAATATATAATAAAACTTATAGAAATTGTGTTTTTTAATTATACAACTGCAGAACAAATGGTCCCCATACAACTATCAATCAAAAACAAGATTAATTCCTATAAATCATTAAATCATAACGTTAAACTAATTTTATTATTCACATTTACCCAATCGATAGGTAGAAGTATTTGGATGGGAAATGTATTAAGTACAATTATTTATCTGTTATCAAATTCATCAAGTGAAATGTTAGGATTGGCTTCAGGTGCAACAGGTTTAACTATGACAATAGCTGTTTTTCCTTCTGGTTTTTTTGCAGATAAAATACGAAGAGATTGGATGTTACGAATAGCTGCTATTTTCGGTCTAATTGGTGTTGGAATTCTTTTTTTTGCAGATACAATTATTATGATTTTTATTGCTTTGATAATTTGGGGATTATATCAAGGAATTACCCGACCTTCCTTAGAAGCAATTTTTGCAGATTCTGTTCAATCAGGAACAAGATCCTATATTTATTCATGGCGACAGTTAATTAGTCAAATAGGTATGGCTTTAGGGCCATTTTTAAATATCATTCTATTCTTAATTTTAGGTGATGAATGGGATTTAAATATATTAAAGCTTGTTATGGGATTTGGTCTTTTATTTACATTCGGGTCTTTGATATTGATGTTTTTCTTTAGTGATAAAAAATCTCTTGGAGAAAGCAGTGATTCAATTCCAATTGAAAATGATATAACTGATACTTTGATCGAAGATATTGAAATAAGCGATTCATCGATAAAAAAAAACTCAAATTCAGAATTGAAAACAAAATTAAAATTCATTCCACTAAAATATATTCCATTTATTCTTGTTGGGAGTAATATTATAATTGGATTGGGTGCAGGAATGACAGTTAAATTTTTCACTATTTTTTTCATGGAAATCTATGCAATGTCACCAATTATGGTACAATCAATCTCTGGATTAACATCTATTGCTACAGGTTTCTCCGGTTTAATTGCACAGCATTTTTCTAAAGCAAAGGGGCGCCCCCAGATGATCTTTATTGTACAAGCGATAGCGACGTTTTGCTTAGTTTTAATTGCTACCTATCCTCCGATATGGGTCTTAATAATTGTATTCATAACACGTGGATCTTTAATGAATGCAGCACAACCATTGAGTCGTTCAATTTTAATGGATTTCGTTCCAAAAGGAAAACGAGGAAAATGGAACTCTTTAGAGGCTTTAGCGTGGGGATTGTTTTGGAATGTATCTGCTGTAGTTGGAGGCTATCTTATTGGTCCAACTAATAATTTTCGTCTGAATTTTTTAGTTACGGCAGGAATATATGTTGTAGGCACTATTCCTATAATTTTTCTATTTGGAATTGTATCCAAAGAAAAGAATTAAACAAAAAAAGAAATTTATCAGTATATAAAGAAAAATTTTTGATAATAATTGGGCTAAATATTATTCTTATTTCTTATTAATATTATATAATTATGAGTGTTCAACATTTCTGCCCATCATGTGGAAGTAAAACCAACCTAAATTCTGAATTTTGTGAGTCTTGTGGTTTGGAATTATTTTCGAATGAATCTTTAGATGATAAATTTTCAGAATCTAACACTAATCAAGATAATAATGAAGTAAAAAGCAAGGGTTCCAAACCTATAAAATATGCTGATGACGGCAATCGATTAGTTGCTTACTTAATTGACGGAATCCTATTTTCAGTTATAGGAAGTTTTTTTGGATTGATTTTAGGGACTTCTTGGAATTTTGATTTAGTATCATCTATGTGGAATAATAGCTGGCCTGTTATTGGTGTTTCATTTCTATATCTGTTCTTATTTGAGGCTTTTAATAATGGACAAACGCTAGGTAAGGTGATTATGAAAATACAAACAGTTGACGAAAAAAGCTTTGGAGACATAACCCACAAGCAAGCTGCATTACACACAATTGGAAAGTTATTCCTGCCTTTAGATATTATAATTGGATTAATTTCACGAGATAAAAGTGAATCTGAATTGGAGAAGAACCAAGTTAGATTTACCCAGAAATTTTCACATACTAGTGTTATTAGCTTAAAATAGTTTTTTTTTTATCTTATTTCTTCCAATTAGAGATTGGAGATATAACTAATGTATAAAATTGTATTATTACGTCATGGAGAAAGCGTGTGGAATAAAGAAAACCGATTTACAGGTTGGACGGATGTAGAATTATCTAAACGTGGGATTGAAGAATCACATAATAGTGGTAAAATTTTAAAAGATTTAGGCTATAATTTCGATATAGCATATACATCAGTTTTAAAAAGAGCGATCCTTACTCTATGGATTGTTTTAGAAGAAATGGACTTAATGTGGATCCCTGTAATTAGATCCTGGAGATTGAATGAACGTCATTATGGGGCTCTTCAAGGCTTATTTAAAGCTAAAACTGCACAAGAAAAAGGAGAAGACCAGGTATTTATTTGGCGTAGAAGTTTCGATATACCACCGCCTCCTTTAGAAAAATCGGATAAACGTTATCCCGGTATTGATCCTAAATACTTAGGCTTGAAACCAGAAGATATCCCAGCAACAGAGTGTTTGAAGGATACAATAGAGCGCGTTATGCCATATTGGAATAGTGAAATAGTACCTGCTATAAAAACTGGTAAAAAAATATTAATCGCTGCTCATGGAAATAGTTTACGTGCTTTGGTTAAACATTTAGATGATATTTCAGATGAAAAAATACCTCATCTTAATATCCCAACAGGTTTTCCATTAGTTTATGAACTAGATGAAGAATTAAAACCAATAAAGCACTATTATCTTGGAGACACTGAATCCATCAAAAAAGCTCAAAAAGCAGTCGCCGATCAAGGAAAAGCTAAATAGCGAATTAATTTTTTTCTACTTCCTTTCAGATAGTTTGAAATATAATATTTAATTATTTTAGATAGGAAACCTATCCTATAGAGTGATAATAATTAATTTATATCTTTCAATAACTACATTTCTCTTAAAACTTGGCTAATTTAAATTTGTGGGATGAAAATTTTGCAGCTTACATACAAACCTAAAGAAAATTTTATATACCGTTCAAATGGGGTTGTAAAAATTTTTATTTTGTTAAACTTATTCATGCAAAGTTTCATTTTCAACCATCCGTTTTATCTTGGAATTATTTTCTTTAATATACTCATTCTAGTACGATTTAGTAATTGTTGGAAAGAAATTTTGATATATTTTCGGTTTATGCTTATAATTTCATTATTTACTTTTTTTATAAACATAATCCTCTATCCTGAGGGGACGACTATTATTTTCCAAATTTCGAATGATTTACAATTAATAGGAGGATTTAAAATAACTTTTGAAACTTTAATTTCAAGTTTAATAATCATATTGCGTTTAACTTTAATATTTTTAATATTTGGGACGTTCAATCTTATTATTAACCCAGATGAACTCATTCAAGTTTTAGTTAAATTAAAGATTCCACATTCCATTGTTTTCATAATTACTCTATCACTCAATTTCTTTCCATTAATATTGAAAGATTTAGAAAAAATTCGAGAAATCCAACAATGCAAGGGTTTGGAGTTGGAAAAGGGGAATTTCTTTACTAAATTTAAAAATAATGTCAAACTCATTTTACCTTTATTGACGAATTCATTGGAAAGATCTATTCAAAACGCTGAAGCATTAGAAGCCAGAGCATTTGATATTAAAGGAAAAAGAGAATTTTATCGAACAATAAGAATAAGGTTTAGCGATTATTTTATCATTATTTTCATGATTTTTTATCTTATTTTTCAAATTTATTTAGCGTTTCAAGGTTTTGGGGAATATATTATCTATCCAACCTTACCTAAGATATTTCTTGCTAGTTTAGAATATTATGTATTATTCTTTTCATTATTTTCAAATTTTTTGATAATTGGACTATTATACCTGGGGGATAAGATAAAAAAATGATTGAAATTTGTAATTTGAATTTTTCTTATTTTGGGAAAAACTCTGGGGCAATAAAAGATATTAACTTAAATATTTCTAAAGGGGAATTTGTTCTTCTAACTGGGCTTTCAGGAAGTGGAAAATCAACATTAATTCGGGTATTAAATGGTTTGATCCCTAATTTTTATGGTGGTCGAATATCAGGATCGGTAAAAGTTCAAGATATGAACGTTTTTGAAGAAAAACCTCGAATTCTTGCACAGAAAATAGGAATGGTTTTTCAAAATCCTGAAAATCAACTTTTTATGAATAATGTTGAATCTGAGTTGATTTTTGGCTTAGAAAATATAAAATTGAGCAGAAGTAAAATAGAAAAAAGGTTAAACGATACTATTGAGCTATTAGGGTTGGAATCAATGCGGAAAAGATCTATAAATTCTCTCTCAGGTGGTGAAAAGCAAAAAGTGGCAATTGGTGCTATATTAGCTATGCAACCTGAGATCTTTATATTGGATGAGCCAACATCTGAGCTTGATCCAAAATCTGCAGAAGAAATCTTACAAGTTGTTCAACATCTAAATAAAAAATTGGGAATAACTGTAATTTTGATTGAACATAGAATAGATCGTGTTATTGAATTTGTAGATCGTTTAATTATTATGAAGGACGGTCAAATTATTCAAGATAATAAACCGAAACAAATTTTCCATGAAGAAAATAATTCAAATAAATATTTCATCCCTCCAATAATCAAATTATTTCTGGAAATCATTAAACAGAAAAATATATTATTGAAATACAAGATCTCTCCAAACGATATTCCAATTAATATTGAAGAATGTTCTTTAATTCTAAAAGAATTTTTTGCAGATTTAACGTTCAATGAGAGCAATATTAAATGTCTTCAACAAAATAATGAGAAATATATGCAAAAATTTCTCGATTCTACTCCTTTAATAGAATTTACCAATGTTAACTTTGAATACGAGAAAAACAATATAATCTTATCAAATATCAATTTCAAAGCTTATCCTGGTGAATTTATTGCAATCATAGGCGATAATGGAGCTGGAAAAACTACTTTTTTAAAACTTTTTAATGGGTTACTACGACCCAAAAATGGCTCGATTAAAATTAAGGGAAAAAATTTGAAGAACTTATCCGTAGCCCAAATCTCACGCGATGTTGGGTATCTATTCCAAAATCCAAGTATACAATTTTATCAAGATACGGTTAGAGAGGAACTAGAAGTAGTTTTAAGAAATTTTAAAATTCATTCAGAAAATGCAAAAGAACTTCTGGAAGAATATTCTGATAGATTAGATCTTAAATCTTTATTATCTATTTATCCCCGCTATCTATCTTATGGGGAACAGCAACGGGCAGCATTAGCATCAATGCTTGTAATTCAACCTAAAATTTTAATTATGGATGAACCTACCCATGGGATGGATTCTTTACAAAAAGACCATTTTTTTAATTATCTTGATGAATATCGAAAAAATGGGAATATAGTGATATTGGTTACCCATGATATCGAGAGCTTAACGAAATATCCAGAAAGAATTCTTTTCTTCTCTGAGGGTAAAATAATTTTGGATGATTTTTCAGAAAATGTGCTTTCACATCCAATAACTTCACAATTTACACCACAAATTAACCGTCTAATTAAAAATTTTCCTAACCTACCTAATAAAATAATAAAAACTGAAGAATTATTGGAGCTGATTGAGAATGCGGAAATCTAATATGGTTTTATCGTTGATTTTTGTATATAGCCTTTTTATTATCATTATTCCATTGAAATTTTCAGGAACGCTCATTGATCTTAGTTCAAATATTCTAAGTCTAATGATAAGCATTGTTATATATCTGGTTTTATTTCTGCTTGGTGTTTATTACAGATTAGAAGAAACCTCTCTTTCCACAAAAGAGTTATCCTTTATTGCTATATATAGTACATTTGCTGCAGTAGCAAGAATTCCATTTGTCAGTTTACCCGGTATTCAACCTTGTTCTTATTTAATTTTAATAGTAGGTTATGTTTTTGGACCCTTGATTGGTTGTATGATTGGTGCAAATGTAGCGATAATTTCAAATTTGATTTTGGGTCAAGGCGCGTGGACTGTATACCAAATAGTAGCTTGGGGTTTTATTGGTGTTGTGGGAGGTTTACTAAAACGATCTAAAAATAAAAATCCCAATAAATGGGTATTATCAATAATCGGTTTTATTTTGGGATTTATTTTTGGTTGGATTATGAATTTATGGACATGGATGATGTCTACGCCTTCTCTTTCATTTAATTCTTTTTTAATTGTTAGTTTGAAATCATTTCCGTTTGATTTGGCTCATGCTATTGGTAATTTTCTTTTTTTATTCTTTTTTGGTATAAAATCCATAAATATTTTGCAAAGACATAGGCAAAGATTCATGATTGTATTTGAAAATGAAAATTACGAAAAAGAAGAAAAAAATATTGATTTACCATATTGAATTTCTAATGATTGTGTCAGATCTGTTTGGTCCGATTGAAATAATTGCTAGTTCTGTTCCCAAAATCTCTTCAATTTTATCTATATAATTTTTAACTTTATCTGGTAATGCATTATATCCTTCTTTGGCGATTCTTGACCATTCTTCTGGAGGTAATTTTTTCCATCCTGGCATTTCAATATATTCTGGAATGCATTTTTCTATAATTTCTGATTGAATTGGCCAACTTTTAAGGGATTCTCCATTATAATTATATCCAACGCAAATTTTTACGGGATTTACGCCTGCTAAAGCATCCAAAAGAGTAATTGCTATACTATCATAATGATTTATCATTGTTGAATACTTCAAATTAAAAAGATCTATCCAACCAACTCTTCGTGGTCTTCCCGTAGTTGTTCCATATTCATGTCCTTGCTCCCGAATTTGAT
>JAUWPK010000040.1 GCA_030611625.1 Promethearchaeum sp.
AGCATTGAAACCTGAAATACTTCAAAAATTGTGGGGGCATGTCGGAATAGGTCATGTTCGTTATGGAACAGCAGGTTCTGGAGATATTAAAAATGCTCAACCATTTCACTATGAAACAACTCAATCAACATTTTCTATAGCATATAATGGAAATATAACAAACTACAAGATTTTAAAAGATGAATTAAAGAAAAAGGGAAAAATCTTCTTAACTAATGGAGATACGGAAGTAATAGCTAATATCATTGCTTCAAACAGTTTACTTACTAAGGATTGGGTGGAAAATATTGAATTTACTGCAAAAATTCTTGATGGCGCTTTTTCTTTGGTGGTTTTAACGAATGAAGGAGATTTATATGCCTATCGTAGCGGAAATAAACCTCTTTGTTATGGAACTGTTAATTTATTAAATACAGAATTATATATCATTGCTTCAGAATCAAGCGCGATCACATCATTAGGTGGAAATCTAATTAGGGATATAAAAGCTGGAGAAATTATTCATGTTCACCAAGATCATTTTTTTCATCAAGAAAAACAATTAGATGTAGAAAAACATCATTGTGTTTTTGAATATGTGTATTTTGCAAGAGGTGACAGTATTATTGATGGAAAAAGCATTCATCTAACAAGAGAAAGACTTGGAATAAACCTTGCAAAATTGGATAAAGAAAATAATTTTAAATATAATAATGCAATTGTTGTTCCTGTACCAGATTCAGGAAGATCAGCTGCAATAGGTTATACAAAAGAAAGTGGACTTCCATATGACGAAGGTTTAATGAAAAATAGGTAAGTTTTTCGAAGTTTCATAGCTCCAAGTCAAGCAGAAAGAATGAATTTGGTACGAATGAAATTAAATCCAGTTCCAGCTATTGTAAAAGGTAAAGAAATTATTCTGATCGATGATAGCATTGTTCGTGGAACTACAATGACAAGAATTGTTAAGTTGTTACGATGGGCTGGTGCTTCAAAAGTTCATGTTAGATCATCCTGTCCACCAATTAGATTTCCTTGCCATTATGGTGTAGATTTCCCTTCCAGAGAAGAATTAATCTTTTGTAGAAAAGAAATTGAAGCATCTTCTGCAAAAGAAGCTAATGAATTAGTATGTAAAGAGATTGGTGCTGATAGTTTGATATATTTAACCATGGAAGGCTTAATTGAAGCTGTTGGCTTTCCTGAGAAAGATTTATGCACCGTTTGCTGGGACGGTAAATATTGGTTTACCCACCAAAGAACTCAAAAATATCTTAAAAATGGCCGAATTTAGTGAATTTAGAGATACATACCTTCCCTTAATGCTTGTTCTCTTGCCCATTTTTTTCGTAAATATAGTCTAAACAATTTATCTGCTTCTTTTTCCTTTTCTTCAATTTTATCTTTCTGATTTTGAACTTTCTGAGGTGAAATCTGCTCAATCCCAGTTGTATATAAGATATCTTTTTTAGAAGGCACAATTAATCCAAATAATTGCATAAGTTCTTGTTTTGTATTAGGTTTTCCATGAGTTTTCTTATTAATTTTTAGATTTTTATTGATTTCATCATCTAAATTTTTAATTTCAACGCCATAAGCCATTTGACTTCTTGCAGTCACAGTTTTCATCTTTAACCAATAACTATTAGGTGCTTGAGTTATGAGCATCTCCTTATTACCGTCACGATCATGATTGCTAATAATCGACCAATTTTCTTTATCTTTATCCCATTTTTTTTTGATTTTCCGGATAATTGAATCAATTGGCTTTGGGTCGACCATATTTTATAAACAACTCTTGTTAGTAATTTATTGTAATTTAAATATCCAATATAGTAAAAAAAACTCCTACTTTTTTATTTTTTTGTATAAAAAAAGATTTTGAAAAATATTCTCATAATTCAGAGAGATTAAAGTTTACTTAGTATTTTTCCAAGATCTTCTTCATTGAACACTACAGGCAAGTTATCAGAATATGTTTTTGAATTGCTAGTTAGTTCTTTTATAAGTGCTTTAAGTTTTTCCTCGTCTGAGCCAGATAATCCCTGTTTAAACTCTTTCCATCTGTTTAAATAAAAAACTTCCAATTCGAGAGCCATACTTTTTTCAACTTCTTCACACAATTTAAAGAAGGCCGCACTCCCATCGATCTCTTTCTTTTCATCTATAGATTTCTCTCCGAAATCATATGCTATTTCCAACCACTTATCACCTTGAGGAATTAAGGCATAAGAATAGAATTCTGTAATATTGATAAAGGGAATACCATTATCAAAGGCTGATTGCAAAATTTTAGAATATTCTTCTGACATAATATTACTTTCTCCTAGAAAATTTTAATATACTATTATTTTATTTTTTTCTTATTTTATTTTTTTCTTATCTGTTAATTATCTATTGATTATTGATTTTATATGATTAATTTTATTTATGCAACTTTTGACTTCTAAATTAGTTTCTTCTCTAGTACTATGAAAAAGTGATTCAGTAATTTGTTTACCATTGTATTTTTCTTCTAGAATTTTCTGTTGCTTAATTAAATGATATTGTTTAGCTTCTAGCTTGATTAATTCTCTATACAGTTCTTTGGATGACAATGAGTTAAGATCATCTGTTTGAAGATCTATTGAACTTTGAGTATTTTTAAACTGATCAGAAGTAATGGGGTGAATTTTAATAGTTTTTTGAGAATTTGAAATTGGATTAATTTTAGGGTGAAATTCAGGTTTTGATTGGGATTTAGAAGGTGTAGGAGGAGTATAATCAATTTTTATAGGATCTTTCTCTTGTATTTGTTGGTTTATATTTGAATATGATATTGAATTGGGTTCAATCTTCTTTTTAGGAGCCATTACCAGGGGAATAATGATCTTAGGCGCGACCAGTTTAGATTTTAAGTGAGGGAGGGGTGTTTTTGATATTGTTTCAATGTGCGCCTGTTGTTGAATAATTGGGGGTATATTATCTTGAATCAAACTATCCCGTGTCATCAAACTTTTCATTTTCTTCTCCACTGTTTGAAGAGTTTTATCAATTCTTGTTTCTTTTTCTTTATTTATTCCTAAATCAAATCTTTCATTTCTAACTTGTGAGACAGGAATAGTTGCTTCTCTAGGTTCTTTTTGTCTTTTCTTAATATGACGAAATTTACTTAAAAATTTTACCAGTTTATCTTCCAAACCAATTATCTCATAGAACCAAGACTCTAATGTATCCCAATTTGATATAATTTGATATAACTCATCTAATTCATGAAATTGGTCAAAATCACCTAACATTACTTTAACATCCTTTAAAATTACCAATAAGTCTCTTTGAGCATCCTCTTCTTCTTCAGGAGTGGGTTGAGAGATTAGCATTTCATAAATTTCAATTAGTTTATCAATTTCCTTTTTCAATAATTCATTATTTACATTTACCATAGATTGACTCACAGCATGATATAACAAGACAATTTTCTTTTTTTTTTTACTTATTATTTAATTACGTTTCTAATAAAAAAATTTAGAGTAATTGACTTTCAAAAGTGAACTTTAAAAAATAATTTTTTTATCGATGAAAAATTTTTAATAATGATGAAGAATAATTTGCTTGAAAATACTGAAAATACTGATGAAGAGATTATCCCAGTGAAAAACGATATCAAAGACCTATTTTCATTTATGAATAAAATTTCATTGGATATAATTGATGAAATAGTTATTCCAGACAATTTAATTTCGGGATTTCCATTAAAATGGGATTTGCATCAAATTTATTTTCTTTTAAAATATTTTTACAAGATTAAACCATTTAATAATTATTGTTATGTTATAATCAACGAGAATTTAGAAGCAATTGACCTTTTCCTAATAAGTATTGATAAATTCGAAGTAAAAGATAAGGCATCAAGTTTTAATCTTCAGTTTAATCTCACAGAAATTGAAAATAATGAAAAAAAATCAAATTTTCTTACAAAAATTTCATTAAAAATAAAAGAAATGAAGCCATTTCATGAAGAATTAAGAACTTTTCTCAATTCCGATGAAAATTTACGCACGATTATTTTACCAACTGATATTAAAGGAATTATTGCTGAATCAAAAATACCATTGCTAAATCTTAACATATTTAAAATATTTGAAGCTATAGATAATTTAAAAGAGAAATTAGTATTAAAATTCGGACAACCTTTTATAAATTTTGCATTCTCCTTAATTGAATCTCAAGGATTATTGTTATCATTTGTTAAAGATATGATTGTAAAAGCAAAAAATGAAGAACTTCCAAAATGGAGCACGATTATTTCCACATTGCTTGAAGGAACTTTATCAAATACAGTAGTTCTTTCAAAAAAATCAAATCAAATATTATTTGCTTTTAGAACAATAGTAGAGGATAACAATATTAGTATTAATCCACTTCCATGGAAAATAGTAAAGAAATGCAATGAAGAAAAATTAACACCAAAAGAAATGGCAAATTTACTTTATAGCGTAACAGGTTTTAGAACCCAAGTAATATTCGACTATCAACTTTTAAAAATATTGAAAGAATGGAACCAATCTGAACATAATGTTTACGATCTTTTTGCAAATTTATTCTCAATATCATATACCTCAATTTGGAGCCCTGATTCTCTATTAAATGAATTCTTAAAGCTTTTTGGTTTCGAACTAGGAAAAGGTGCTCAGAATTTTGGAATGGCTATTAAAGTAGTTATTCAATATTTCCAAAATATCTTAATTGTACTATATAAAAATGGTGAAAATGATAGATCTTACAATACTTTGGTTAAATTCAGTTGTAAGCAAGATAAACCCATGATTGATATCATAGACACTAAGCCTTTTATAAAATATTTTAAACAACATCAAGATGATTCACTTTCAAGACTTAAAGGAATAAAAAATGCGGTTGAAGAATCATTAGGAATAAATTTCAAGGGATGTTTCGGTTTCGACATAAAAATTCTTGCGGAATCATTATCAGCAAAAAATGTCCAAGCTCTATTAAGTGTGAACACTATGGCACATCAGTTACCCTTTGTGGCCACAATTGGAGCCTTATTCGCAGGGATGAAAGCTTTAGGTGTTGAAAAGGCAATAAGTGGTGAGGGAATTGATGAACCGTTTCTTGAGATATATAAAAATGGAATAGAAAAAAAATCAAATCTTACATCTAATAAGATGAAATTTGTCAATTATTTTGATGCTTTTCTAAAAAAAGGAATCCTGTTCATCAGTTCAGAAGATCGAGACATGCATCAAATAAGATCTCCCTTATTCTCAAAAGATGGATATCTAGGAATGGATGCCAAAGCTTTACGTGAGCTTATTACCAAACAAAAACAAAAAAAATAAACTAATTAAACTAAAAACACCATTTTTTTGTGTAGGTTTAATTAATTTGCACTATCTTTCGTTCAATATATTGTTAAGATTTTAATAACAGCAAGCGAAAATCAAATTGAAAATATAAACTTGGCTGATTTAAAGAATGCAAGAAATTCCCTTAGAAAAATTAGAAGATTGGTACTTAGACCAATTAAAAATCCGTTTCAAGCGAGAACACAAAGTTCTAAGTAAATTTTTTGGTTACAGCGAAAAAGAACTTGGACAAACTAAAAATGCTTTAAAATCTTGGAAAAATAGGGATTTTGAAGAAGATAATAAACTTGATGAAAAGATTCAAAAAATATTAGAACGCTTTGTGGATTCTATGGTGGAAAATTTAGATGAGATTAGAATTCCATCCATTCATTTTGAGAATATATCCTATGAAAATTCGCAAAAATATTGTGATAGCATTAAGAAATTATACTCAGTTTATAATTCTCAAGGTCGAAAAGCGATCCCTAAGTTCGGAAAGCAATATAAAATTGAGATTAAAGAGGTAGATTTGCATTTACGTAAAATTGGAGATCTTTCTCAAAAAATTGGAAAATTTTTACGTAAAAATTATCAAGATGGAAAAATTGCAGAAAGCGAAATTAAGAATATTCCTCAATTAAACCACAATATCGAGCGATTAGGTTTTATTAAAGGAAAACTTGATGGAATGGATGAAACTCAACAAGAAATGCAGAAAAATTTAACCACTTATGAAAATGATTTATTAACATTAAGTGAAGATTCAGATTTACAATTATTTGAAAAAATTGAACGCGAAGAAACTTTGAAATCCAACGAACTTCGAGATTCCTTGAAATTTAAAAAGGCTTTTAAAAAATTAAAAAAATCCCTTGAAAAAGGTACAATCTATGCGCGTGGGATTAAAGATAGTGATCTAAGGCCCTATATTAAAGATCCTGTGAAAAAAATCTTGCAAGAAGGCCCAAAAATCGAAAGATTACGAGATATTTTAATTAAAACTAGATTAATATTAGAAGATGAAAAAGATCCTTTAAAATTAAAAGCGGAATTGAGAAATAAAATTATAGCAAATATTAACCAAATTGTTAGTAAAAATAAATTAGAAACATTAATTAGTGAAAATTTAGAAATTCAAGCAAGAAAAGAAGAAATTAGAGATATTTTAACAAAAAAAGGGATAGAACAAAAAAGAACAGACCTAAAAAATAAAATCTCAACATTAACTTTAGATCTTGAACATTACTCAAATGATTTAAAACATCGTAAAAGAGAATATAAGGAACTTTTGAGCAAAATATCTAATGATAGAGACGATTTGCAAAATAAAATTGAAGAACAAATCGGAGAAGAAATAAAAATAAAAATTACGATCCCAAATTAAATGAAAGAAAAAAAATGAAAGAGAATGCTTGAATTAAATCCTTTTTTTAAACCGAAATCTATTGCTATTTTCGGAGCTTCTACCAATCCTAATAAGAGTGGCTATAAACTCCTTCAAAATATCATAGATCATAATTATAAAGGCAAAATTTATCCCATTAATCCAAAAGGTGGAAAAATTTTAGGATTAGACTTATACAAATCAATAGATGAGATAGAAGACCCCATTGAACTTGCAATTTTATATGTTCCTAGTTCAAAAGCGGTTCAAATTCTCAAAGATTGTATTAAGAAAAATGTGAAAGCTGCGATCATAGAAGCTGCTGGATTTGGAGAAGTGGAAGTAGGTAAAAAACTAAAAGAAAAAATAAGGGAAATTACTGATAACTTTAAAAAAATTCGCATTTTAGGGCCAAATTGCACAGGAATTACTTTTGTTGAACAAGATGGTGAAGGTCTTTTTAGTTCTTTTATTCCTATGGGCAAAACAAAAGCAGGCTCCTTGGCAATAGTTTCACAATCAGGTTTTATAAATGGAGCCTATTATCCATATTTTACTAGCAGAAATCCAAATTTGGGAGTACGATACGTAATAACAATCGGAAACAAAATGGATATTAATGAAAACGATATTTTGGAGTATTTAATCCATGATGATAAAGTTGCCACTATCGGTATGTATGTAGAATCCTTCCAAGATGTTCGCCGTTTTATTAAATTATGCCGAGAAGCTAGAGAAAAGTATGATAAAAAAATTATTTTACTTAGATCGGGATTTTCTCCAATAGGATCAAAAGCAACTAACTCACATACAGGAGCTTTAGCTGAAAAAGCAGAATTAATAAAAGCTGTTATTGCTCAAAGTCATTGTATCCTTGCCGATGATTTTTGGGATCTCTTTAATCTTGCCAAAACTCTAAGCTTCATGAAAGATACAAAAATTAAACCAATAACTCAACCATCAGCTGCAGTAATAACAATCTCAGGAGCTGCTGGAGCAATTATGGCTGATTGGAGTTATAAATATGGTGTGGAAATACCAATTTTAGACACTGAAACTCATAATAAACTTGCAGAATTATACCCTCCATGGATGCCCCCTGCATCACATGCTTTAATCGATTACTGGCCAGCTGTTGAACATGCCAGAGGAGATTATCAAAAAGTTTTATTGAATTGCATAGATATTGCGCTGTCAAGTCCAAGAATCCAAGCCATTTTCGTTGCGGCTTATCATAATGCGACAGCTTGGAAAGTGGATTGGTATAAGTTGAAGGATATTATTGATAAACACAAGAAACCTATTTTTCTCTGGTTGTTTGGTGAAAAGTCAGAAATATTAGAAGCTGAAAAGATATTTCAAGAAATTCAAATACCACTTTTCCATTCAGAACGCGAGATAGTATCCACGTTTAAGAAAATTGTAGAATTTCAAAATTCAAGATATTCTTCTAAATGATAATTTTTTGAGTGTTTTCTTAAATTTTTTTACCCTACATTAGATATTTCGCAATTTTTTCGCAAGTTGGTAAAGCATCTTCAAAAATAATACCCAATATAATATCTTTTGTTGTGCAAAATGAAAGTACCGCAGTTTGACCAGCTGCCATTGTGAAAACATACCCATCCTGACCTCTTATAAAAACCTGTTCAAAAAATCCTTTCCCAAATTCTTGAGTTGCAAGTTCAGCAAGGGACAATATT
Organism: Promethearchaeum sp.; assembly: GCA_030611625.1. Classification (GTDB taxonomy): domain Archaea; phylum Asgardarchaeota; class Lokiarchaeia; order Sigyniarchaeales; family Promethearchaeaceae; genus Promethearchaeum. Next base: position 8,418 of record JAUWPK010000040.1, read on the forward strand.
GTTGCAATCATTGCAGCGTTTTTCGTTTCATCTTCGTTAGGAGGGAGAATGCTGGCAATTGGAAGACCCTCTATAGATACAACGGCAGCTGATTGAGTTGCGGGTATTAAAACAAACAAATCTTTTAGTATGTCTTCGAGATTTTCTTCTTTATCCATTTTCCTTTCTTATCCTCTATAATTTTCCTTTTTCAACTTTTTCAAATTTTTGCATAATTTCTTTCTTTTCTCTATTCTATCTTCAATATTTAATATAAAACAAATACCTATTTTTACCTTTTTTACATTTTTTCATCATTTCTTTATAGTAATTTCTATTTTTTTGGTAATGTAAATGTAAATATCGATCCTTCATCCAACTTACTTTTAAAATTGATATTACCGCCATGAAGTTCAACTAATCTTTTAGTTAAAGATAGCCCTAACCCTGTGCCTTCTACTGAAGTAACATATGCAGATTGTCCTCTTACAAATTCTTTGAAGATTGTATCAAAATGTTCTTCTTTGATTCCAATTCCTGTATCGATCACATTAAATTTCCAAAGTTCTTCAAGTTCGACAACCTCAAGCTTTATTATACCTTCTTTAGTAAATTTAATTGCGTTGCTCAATAGATTAAAAATTATTTCTTTAAATCTCACAAGATCTGCTTGGATAACTTGCTCGGAGTTTAGTCCGATTAATTCAAATTTCAAATTTTTTTTCTCTATCACTGGTTTTAGTGTGATTTCTATTTGATTTATTATATTTTGTAATTGGATATTTTCTATATTCAATTCCATTTTTCCCGCTTCAATTTTCGAGATATCTAAAATTTCATTTATTAAATGTAATAGATGTTCAGCGGATGTTTTAACATTGTTGAGATAGCCATCTTGTTTTTCATTTATCTCACCATAAAATTTTTCCAATAAAATATCAGTAAAACCTATTATGCTGTTTAGTGGAGTTCTTAATTCATGGGACATTTCAGCCATAAAATCTGATTTGAATTGCGATGATTTTAAGATTTCTTCCTGGTAAAGTTTTTGCTTTTCAAATTCCTCAGTAAAATCACGACCAATAGCAGATACTCCGGTAATATCTCCGTTAGGGTTTTTAATTGGAGACACATTTAAAGAAATATCAAGAATTTTACCATCCTTTCTTAAACGTTGAGTTTCAAAATGAGTTATTTGATCTCCCTTTATATTTCTATCACGAATTAACCTATCATCATTGAATTGATCGGAAGGAGTTAAAATAGTAATATTTTTACCTAAAATTTCTTTTACGGTATAACCAAAAATTTTTTCTGCACCAATATTCCATGACATAATAGTTCCATCTAATTTTAAACTAATTATCGCATCGCTTGAGTTTTCCACTATATTAGCTAAAATGAAATTTTGATTATCAATTTCCCTACGTAATATTTCAATTTTTATGCGTTCTTCAATTTCTTTAATTAGATTTATTTCTTCTTCAGAAAAAACATTTTCTTCAGGGATATAAACATCAATTTCAAGTTTTTTCTCATCAATGTTTTCTAAAATCGAAAATTTCATTTCTGTTTCTCTGAATATATCTGATTTATATTCGAATTCATCATAAGAAATTCTCACAAATGTTTCTTCTGGATTATAAAATGCACGAAGTATAAAAGGAAGTGAATCTTGAAGCAGATCTTTTACTAAAATATTTGGAGTTGCCAGAAGACGAGAGATTTCATACAAAATATCAAGTTTTTCTACTTGCCCTTTTAATTTTTTCTCCGCTTCCTTAAGATATGTAATATCAGATATCAATCCAAAAGATCCTATCCTTTTACCAAATTCATCATAATTTGGTGCAGCATTTACTATGCAATCTACAATTTCAGAATTTGAATGTTTAAATGATAATTCATAAGAGATGTTTTGTTCTTTTTCTCTATATTCACGCTGGTGAAGAATAGTTTCTTTTCCTTCTGGGGTTAAAAACTCATACACTTCTTTACCCATTATTTCTTCCCTTGTTTTTCCAAGAATCTCACATATTTTGGGATTTACATCAATTGTGATGTCATCACAATTGAGTTCCCAAAATCCTTCATTGGCAGTTTCAAAGACTTTTTGCAATTTATCACTAATTTTCTTTAATTCCGCAGTCCTTTGCTTAATCTCTTCCTCTAATTTCTTGTTAAAATCTCGGATAATCCCTTCAGCTTCTTTCTTTTTTGTGATGTCTCGAGTTATTGAAGCATAAACTTCTTCAGAATAATAAAATAATCGAGATTCAAAAAAATATTTTACGCCATTTGGCATCTGAAGGCTATATTCAAATATTTGAGGTTGTTTTGTTTTATATAATTGATCAACAACATTGTTTTTTAGCTCAACAACAGATTCAGGCATTATATCATCATATTTTTTTCCCAAAAGAGATTCTGAATTATCAGAATTTTTGATTGCAGTTCCTTGCAATTCTAAGTAAATTCCCTCACGGTTAAACAAAATAAATTCATCGGGAACTGCTTGAAATACTGCATTGATTATTTTTCCAGAATGTTCTACTTCTTCTTCAGCCTTTTTTAAGTCTTCTTGATTTTTTACTATAGTATTCGAAACTGCAATACTAAGAAGAGAAACCAAGCCAATAATAAGAATAATCGTTATTAATAAAACAATAATACCCTGTTTTAATATAATAATGGAACTTTCAGAGAAATACTCGGTGGCAGTTAAATGTGCCATATACCATATCTGTTGATTGAAAGATATTATTTGAAAACTAAAAAAATAATCAGTATTATTTATTGTAATTTCCCCAATCTCGTCTTCAACAAGTGATGTGAACATATTTTCTTTAAAATCAATATTTCCACCATTGGATTCATTAAAACATGATTCTTTATCAAGACCATTAACAATATATACTTCCCCTAAAAATTCGCCTTCTGCATTTTCATAATTAGGATCTATTATTATTATGAAATGTGTATATTCGTGAGATTCATAACAAATATAATCAAGGAATTCCACAGTATAATTAATCACAAACACGCCTTTACTCTCGTTGTTAATTTTTATTGGAATTGAGAAACGGATATTAGGATTACCTGATCTCCGTGCAATACTGATTGGAGATGTATAAGTTATATTCTCATCAGTCATTCCAAGTGTATCTTGAAACCAAGATTTATCTCCCTTATAATCAACTAGGTCTGCAGAATCTTGTACAACTCCAGCGATTACATTCCCATTATCTGAAAATATACGTATCATTTCTAAGTTATCATTATGATCAAAATTTATGCAAAAAAAATCCATAAGCATTATGTATAAATTATTTGTTTCTAGACGTTGAGGATAGAAATCTCCCATAGTTTTATTCTCTAAATCTTCAAAATCATTAACAATTGTATCATTAGTGGCACAAAATTCTACTATTTCTCTAATTTGTGGATTGCTGCTAATAGCATCAAAACTAACTTGTAATTGTGTTAAAGTCGCTTCTAAATTTGTAGTTATTTTTTTTATATCACCATTTAATCTATCTTGGTTTACGAGTTCTTCATTTTCTAAGTTTGTTTGTAATGTATTAATGTTAATATAGGTTATAGGAATAATTGATGTAAAAATCACGATTACTATAAAAACGATTTTAATTTGCGTTTTCAAAGGTTTATTATGAAGAGGAAATTTAAAACCCATATCTTCTTTTTTAAATAATTATTGCTAAATAAATTTGCATGATGTGATAAATTTACTCGAAATTCTTCAAAATGAAATTTTTATTGGTATGAGTGAGTATTTTATATGAAATTCACAAAACATAAATTTTATGATTAATTTGCTTCGTTAGCAAGAAATTTGCAAGGAGTCACAAACTGTGCCACAAAAACTAGATGATATATATTATAAAAAAAACGCAGAATTCCGCAACTTACTCAGAATATTGGGAACGAGTATTGAAGGACACCGAAAGGTAGCCTTTGGATTGTCCCAGATTCGAGGAGTAGGAAGACGGTTGGCGCAAGCAGTTGTAAGAGTAGCAGGAATAGACCCAGATATTAGGATTGGATTGATCACTGAAGAACAACAACAAAAGCTTGTCGAGATCATTAAAGAACCCGTAAAACATGGAATTCCAAAATGGATGGTTAATCGCCAGAAAGATATTCGAACAGGGGAATATCGCCACATCTCTGGAACAGACGTTGAACTTTTATTGAAATACGATATCGATAAAATGAAAAGAACAAGATCTTGGAAAGGGATTAGACATATGTACGGTCTCAAAGTCAGAGGACAGAGAACAAGAACGACAGGCCGAAAAGGGTTAGTTGTTGGATATTATAGAAAAGAAATGAAGAAGAAGCGATCATAATGGGCGATCCAAGAAAATTAAAGAAAAAATATAAAACACCAAACAATCCATACGAAAAAGAGCGTTTGGTTGAAGAGTTAGGACTACTCGGAAAATACGGTCTTAGGAACAAACGTGAGTTACGCAAACATAAATTTGCTCTTTCACACTTTCGCAAATTAGCTCGTGAAAATCGTTCTCTTCCTGAAAAAATTCAGAAAATTCGATTTGTAGATTTACGAGACAGTGTTGCAAAGTTAAATCTTGTATCAGAAGATGCACAAACTGATGATATATTAAGTCTTACAATTGATAATATCTTAGAAAGAAGATTACAAACATTTGTATTCAAGCAGGGTTTAGCCAAAACTGTCATTCAGGCAAGACAATTAATTACACACAGACATATTGCCGTTGCAGGGAATACAATCAATTCACCATCTTATCTTGTCAAAAAGAAAGAAGAAGAACGAATTAAATATGCACTTAACTCTCCATTTTATAAAGATAGTTCAAAAATTTGGAGTGGTGAGAGTATCAAAAGCTCTTCTGACGCTAAACCTGTGGAGGAATTCTAACAATGGGAAAATATGATAATTATTCTGATCCAAAAAAATTAAGGTGGGGTATTGCGCACATCTTTGCCTCATATAACGATACAATTTTAACTATTACGGACATAAGCGGAAGCGAAACGTTTGTGCGGATTTCTGGTGGAATGGTTGTGAAAAGTGACCGAGATGAAGCAAAACCATATGCAGCGATGCAATGTGGGTCAAGAGCAGCACAAACACTTAAGGATAAAGGGATTGGCGGAATTCATATTAAAGTGCGCGCACCGGGAGGGCGTAAGGCAAAGACGCCAGGTCCAGGAGCACAAGCCGCAATTCGAGCACTTTCCCGATCT
>JAUWPK010000325.1 GCA_030611625.1 Promethearchaeum sp.
TTAATGATTTCAGGAGGAATTTTGCATACGGTTTCAGATGCAATTTTTAGATCGAATCTAAAGTTCAAATTCATTGAAGATGTTTTTAAGCCGACATTATATGAGATTCAAAATTACGGAATGGGATATGGCATTGATTCAGGAGCAGTTCATTTATTGGGATACTTAATTCTTATTTTAATGTCTTTTTTAATATTTCTTTTCTTTAATAGGAATTTAAAGGATATGCTCATTTTTTACTCGAGTTATATCATCATTGTAATTGTATCAATTCTTCTTCTGGGAGATGATTTAGCCGGTGAAGAATTTGATATCGGAGTAATATTTTTCGCACTGATTTTTATTTTCATACCTCTATTTTTACTATTTCATGTTGCAAATAGCGTTTTCAATCAAGATCCTGAAAGCATGAAAACGAAAGATTTGACTGAGAAGCAGATTAAAATTGGTTTATTAATAGTATCTCTATTTACTTTACTAATAACAGGAGTACTTCTTACTTGTGGAGTTTTATGCTTCACACACTCGGAAATATTTGAAGAATTTTTTAAAGTTAATGAGAATGGAGTTATTTTTCTCGGTATTTTTGTCTTGACATTAGCGATCTGCGCTTTGTATGGAGGAATTGGGATATTTTTTAAACAGAAATCTGCTCGAATAATAACGGCGTTGATTTTATCGTTCTTATTGGTGTTTATATATCCTTTGTTTGCAGTTTTTTATCTATTCCAAGATGATGTGAGATCTTTTTATGATAAAAAAAAAAATTAAGTTTTAACTTGCAACTTGTAACAACCAGATGATTAATTTCCAGAATCTATTAATTCGGTTACCCTTTCTCAGCTTCTTAAAAATCATCCATTCAAAAAGTCCGATGAGTTTGTAGGAACTGTTAATTGTTTTATAGATCTTTGAATCTTTGAATTGTTTAGTTAAATATGTTCGATTTTCCAAACTCCAGTCAAATTCATTATCGATGAGCGACTCAGAGATCAAATCTACCCAAATTTGAGCCATTTTTATTCCAAAATATAATCCAGATGATCCATTAGCATCAATAAATCCTGCACTATCCCCAATAAGGATTGCACCTCCATTTCCCAAAATAAAATTTTTTACTAAACCCGCATTTGGCATAACAGTTAATTCTTCATATTCAGTTTCAATTCCATCAAAAAAATCATTGAATCCGGGATACCTTGACTTTAAATTTTCCCATACATTCATAATTTCTTCTTCATTTGGGATCTTCACTGTTTTCATTTTAAAAGCTTGTGTCATTCTGAGCATTAACCCTGCTTCAACTTTTTTTCCTCCAATTGGAAATAAATAAGCAACAGATGGGGGGAAATTTGGTGCGTAATCGAGAATACCGTTAGGAATAAAATACAATTGAGGAGACGAAACTTTATTAATATTGATATTTGCATTATTTCCTAGAAATTTAACAATTGGGCAATTTATCTTTGAATAATCAACATTATAATAAGAACCGATTGTACTTGAATAACCATCACAAGCCAATATTACATTCCCAAAGACTTTTTGATTTTTTTCGTTTGAGTTTCGATATTTAACACCTTTACAAATGTTTTTTTCTTCAATTGGTTCGATAACTTCGCTATTGAATGAAAATATAACTCCAAGATCTTTGGCAATTTCAACCATATGATTTATTAGGGTTCGCCATTCAAAGAAGTAGTAAGGAACATGTACGTCTACATCTCCAACTGGTTTTATGTCCCCTGGGCTATGGTAAACTCTATGCGATGGTTTTACTTCTGCTATGGACTGTAAATATCCTTCTCCTAAAATTTCATCTAATAAAGGAAAGTGTGCCATACTTTCTCCTCTTGGCTTTGGACCTGCAATGGCACCTTTTTCTAATACCACAACAGAATGTCCTTTTCTCGCTGCAACTATTGCTGCTGTTAATCCCGCCGTGCCAGCTCCTACAATTATAAAATTATAAAATTCGCTCGATTTCATGATATGATCCCTTATGTGAAATATCTGCTGAGATTTTATAAGTTTTTCTTCGCAGTTTGTTAGTTTTTGATTCTAATAAAGGAAATTTTTAAAACAAAAACAACCCAATATATCATATAGAAAATGGATGATTTTGTTATTGTTTTATTGGCGTTTATTTTTCTGGCTTTTATTTTTCTGATGACTTATCGGAAAACTAAATTAAAATATAAATTACTCTATATTTATCTAATATTTCTATTAATGGATTTAATTGCCGCAATGTTCATACCGTCCCCATTTGGGTGGGTTACTTTTTCAATTTTTATAGTTTTAATGTTTTTAATCCTTTTCAATAAATTTACTTTAGCTATTATTAAAAGCGATGTCGATCAGATCTTTGTTGATAAAGAACCGCAAATATGGGATGATTTCGATACTCCACCTGAATTAAAAGTTCAAAAAAATAGTAATTAAAAAAAAAAAAGTAGTGGTATAATGGTAAATACTCTCTTAACTCTGGCTCCTTTCTTAACCATATTCGTAATGGCTATTATTATAATCGGTTCTCCTTTAAAAATTAAAACCAAATCTTATTTAGCCTTTTGTAGTCTGTTTCTTGCTTTGATCTTTGTCATAATTTTACTTATTCTTCCAATAGAAGTTCCAATAATAAATATTTCATCTAATCAGAGAAATTTTCTATTCTATTTACTAATATCGGGGCCATATACCCCATATTGGGTTCAATTTATGGTATTAGGAATATCTCTTGTAATTTATTTTAGATTTCACCAAATGCTGTTTCAAATCCATTCAAAGGAATTCTTTATCAGTTTTTACTTAATTTTTACTGGATCGTTAATGGGGCTTTTTCTATCAGAAAACCTGCTAGTAATATCTTCATTTTTCATATTAGCTTCCATTTCTTTAGAATTTCTATTTTATTTTAATTCGTTTGAAAATAAAATTTCTAAATTTAGTATTTTCTTTATTGCCATATTCTCTGTAATGTTATTTTTAACAAACATTATTATTCAAATTGCCTTTAAATCATTAGATCTAAGTATTTTAATTCAAGAAATTGGTAATAGTTCACCTTTTATGCAATTAATTATTTTTCTCGGATATCTCTTTGGATTTGGAGGTTTGTGTTTAGTAATTCCTTTATCAAATCTTAGTTTAAAAAATGTTTTCACGAAATCTAATCCAATTTATTTATATTTATTGAGTTCTGTTTTTATTCCTGCTGTAAGTTTAATTATATTGAAGATTTCGTTACTCTTCTCATTTGAAAATCATACAATTGCTCATTTATTATTTATCATAGGCTGCATTGGATTAAGTCTTTTTAGCATTCAATTAATTATTGAAATATATGGTTTAAACAGAATTTACAATAAATCCATTAACAATTTAATTGGATTTCTTTCTGCAGTCGAATTTAATATATTTTTATTGTTGGTGGCTTTGATTAGACTTCCAATTATTAATAATTCTGCTGCGATCCTAAGTTCTATTACTATTTTCTTCATATTATCGGTGTTCACAAAATCAATTTTAATAGAGATTATTCAACCAAAAATAGATGAAGATTCAAAAACTGAATGGAACTTTGAAAATTTAAAAGGAAAATTCCATCATAATATCATTTATGCCCTTATAATGTTGTTTATTCCTCTATTTTATGCTTTTCCAGGATTTTTAGGTTTTGAATTCTTTTTAGATATTTTTAATTCAATTAATTTTGAAATGCCTTATTCCTCTCTATATTTTGCAGAATTCTGGGTGACAATTATTCTAATTATTTATTTCGAATGTATCCTTATGATTCTAGTAAGTAATGTGATCCTTAAAATGTATTTTCAGAAACCAAATAAAGTTGATGGTAAAACTCAGAAAAAAAGGAAGATAAAAAAAATTTCATATGTTGCACCAATTTTGTTGTTAATTTGTAATTTGGTTGCAATCATTTTAATATAGGCTCATGATTATATTTCTAGAAAATGAAA